>JANOFE010000039.1:0-5836 GCA_031413495.1 Pseudorhodobacter sp.
GGGTTCAGCAGGTCCCCGGTATAGCAGATCGAGCCTTCACAGACCTTGTTCGCCTCAACCACCGCGTCCATCGCGACGCGCATGTTTTCCACCCAATTGAGACTATCGAACACCCGGAACACATCAACCCCGGTTTTTGCGGCCTGAAATACGAAAGATCGAACAACGTTGTCGGGATAGTTGGTATAGCCCACACCGTTGGAGGCACGCAGCAGCATCTGGGTCATCACATTGGGCAGGGCCGCGCGAATGTCGCGCAGGCGTTGCCATGGACATTCTTGCAAGAACCGATACGCCACATCGAAGGTGGCCCCACCCCAACATTCGACAGAAAACAGCCCTGACAGATTGGACGCATAGGCAGGTGTCGCGCGGATCATGTCAATCGACCGCATCCGTGTGGCGAGCAGGCTTTGATGGCCGTCGCGCATTGTGGTGTCAGTGATCAGCACGCGCTTTTGCGCCGCCATCCAATCGGCCACGGCTTGCGGGCCTTTAGCGTCCAGCAAAGTGCGGGTGCCGGGGGCGGGCGCACCGTTGGCGGCGGGTGGTTTTGGTTGCCGCGCCTCTGCCGCAGGTTTGGGCCGCCCGGCAGTTTCAGGATGCCCATTCACGGTAATGTCGGCGATATAGGTTAGGATTTTCGTCGCGCGGTCGCGGCGTTTTTTAAAGGCGAACAGGTCCGGTGTCGTGTCGATGAATTTGGTGGTGTAGGTGTCGTTCAAGAACGTCGGATGTTTCAGCAGGTTTTCGACGAAAGCGATGTTGGTGGACACGCCCCTTATCCGGAATTCGCGCAAGGCCCGGTCCATCCGCGCGATTGCCTTTTCCGGCGTCTGCGCCCAAGCCGTGACCTTCACCAACAGCGAGTCATAATACCGCGTGATCACGCCACCCGCATAGGCGGTGCCGCCATCCAGTCGAATACCCATCCCGGTGGCAGAGCGGTAAGCGGTCAAGCGTCCGTAATCAGGGATGAAATTGTTCTGTGGGTCTTCGGTCGTCACCCGACATTGCAGTGCGTGGCCAGACAAATGAATGTCTTCCTGCCGCGCCACACCTGTGGCTTCGGCAAGGGTTTTGCCTTCGGCGATGCGGATCTGGCTTTGCACAATGTCGATGCCGGTGACTTCTTCGGTCACCGTATGTTCAACCTGCACGCGCGGGTTCACTTCAATGAAAAAGAATTTCTGGCTGTCCATATCCATCAGGAACTCGACGGTGCCCGCGCACTCGTAACCCACATGCGCGCAAATCCGGCGGCCCAGATCGCAAACCTCTGCGCGCTGGGCATCGGTCAGGTAAGGGGCAGGGGCGCGTTCAACCACCTTTTGGTTGCGCCGCTGCACGGTGCAATCACGTTCATAAAGGTGATAAATATTGCCGTGGCTATCGCCCAAAATCTGCACTTCGACGTGGCGCGCGCGCAGGATCATCTTTTCAAGATAGCCTTCGCCATTGCCAAAGGCGGCTTCCGCCTCGCGCCGCCCTTCGCGCACTTTATCGGCCAGTTCACCCTCGCCATTGATCGGGCGCATGCCCCGCCCGCCGCCGCCCCATGACGCTTTGAGCATCAAGGGATAACCGACCTCGGCAGCTTGTTTCTTGACCAGTTCCATATCGTCGCCAAGCACTTCGGTCGCTGGAATAACCGGCACGCCCGCCGCCATCGCCACCCGCCGTGCGGACGCTTTATCGCCAAGGGCGCGCATGGTGTCGGCCTTGGGTCCAATAAACGTGATCCCAGCTGCATCGCAGGCATCGACGAAATCGGGGTTTTCCGACAGCAAGCCGTAGCCGGGGTGGATTGCATCCGCGCCCGAAAGTTTTGCCACGCGAATGATTTCCGGAATGCTAAGATACGCCCCCACCGGCGACAGGCCTTCGCCGATGCGGTAGGCTTCATCCGCCTTGAAACGGTGCAGCGACAGCTTGTCTTCCTCGGCATAGACCGCGACCGTTTTCTTGCCCATCTCGTTGGCGGCGCGCATCACGCGGATGGCTATTTCGCCCCGGTTGGCAATCAGGATCTTGCGGAATTCGGCCATGGATGGGGTCCCCTTTGTCACAGGCAAGCCACCGCACATTAGGCACGCTGCAATGCAGCGCAAGAGTTAGAATCGACACGTTACACCTTGGCGCAACATTCTTTCGCTTGCGATCAGTTTGGCAACACAGTTGACATAGAATAACATGCGGAACAATCATGGAACACTTCTTTAACTTCGGTGCTGACCGCGCTATGATAAAACTATGAATAGTTTCGACGAAAACGATGCCTTCGAAGCCGCCGTGCCGCTAAGCCAGCGGGCCATGGCCGCACGGCCTGCGCCCTATATGGACGGGCTGAACCCCGCGCAGCGCGCAGCGGTAGAGGCGATGGATGGACCGGTTTTGATGCTGGCAGGGGCTGGCACCGGCAAAACCAAGGCGCTGACGGCGCGCATTGTGCATCTGATGGTGATGGGGCGTGCGCGCCCGAATGAGATTTTGGCGGTGACATTCACCAACAAAGCCGCGCGGGAGATGAAAGACCGCGTCGGCCGGATGCTGGGCCAACAGGTTGAAGGCATGCCGTGGATGGGCACGTTCCATTCGATTTCGGTGAAGATTTTGCGCCGTCATGCCGAACTGGTGGGCTTGAAATCAAACTTCACCATTCTGGATACCGATGACCAGCTGCGCCTTTTGAAACAACTGATCGTGGCCGCGAATATTGATGAAAAACGCTGGCCCGCCCGCATGTTGGCGGGGTTGATTGATAGCTGGAAAAACCGCGCGTGGACGCCGTTGCGCGTTCCAGCCTCAGAAGCCTCGGCCTATAACAACCGTGGCACGGAACTGTATGAACAATACCAAGACCGCCTGAAAGCCCTGAACGCCACCGATTTTGGCGATCTGCTGCTGCACTGTGTGACGATATTCCAAACCCATACGGACGTGCTAGACCAATACCAACGCTGGTTTCGTTATATTCTGGTCGATGAATACCAAGATACCAACGTCGCCCAATATCTGTGGCTGCGGCTGCTTGCCCAAGCGCACCGCAATATCTGCTGTGTCGGCGATGATGATCAGTCAATCTATGGCTGGCGCGGCGCAGAAGTCGGTAACATCCTGCGGTTTGAGAAGGATTTTCCCGGGGCACATGTGGTGCGGCTGGAACAAAACTATCGCTCGACGCCCCACATTCTGGCGGCTGCATCGGCTGTGATTGCCGCAAATGCCGGGCGTCTGGGCAAAACCCTGTGGACGGATGAGCAGGAGGGCGAAAAGGTTCGCCTGATCGGCCATTGGGATGGCGAGGAAGAAGCCCGCTGGATTGGCGAAGAAGTGGAAGCCTTGCAAAAAGGCACACGCGGGCTGGCTCCGCAAAGTCTTGATCATATGGCTATTCTCGTCCGCGCCAGTCATCAGATGCGTGCGTTTGAAGATCGCTTTCTAACCATCGGTCTGCCCTACCGCGTGATCGGCGGCCCGCGATTTTATGAACGCCTCGAGATTCGCGATGCGATGGCCTATTTCCGTCTGGCGGTATCGCCCGAAGATGATCTGGCGTTTGAGCGCGTTGTAAACACCCCCAAACGCGGCCTTGGTGACAAGGCGCAAGCCGACATTCAGCGCACCGCGCGGGCATCGGGCATGTCGCTGCTGGAAGGTGCGCGCGAATTGGTGGCGCATGGCGCGATTGGCGGCAAAGGGGCCGGGCAGTTGCGCGGTTTTGTTGAAGGCGTCGACCGTTGGCATGCACTGACGAGAGTTTCGGGCAAAAGCCATATCGAGATTGCCGAGCAGATACTGGAAGAATCCGGTTACACCGACATGTGGGCGCAGGATAAAACGCCCGAAGCACCGGGGCGGCTGGAGAACCTGAAAGAATTGGTCAAGGCGCTGGAGCAGTTTGAAAACCTGCAGGGTTTCCTCGAACACGTGTCTTTGATCATGGACAATTCATCCGAAGATGCGGTTGAAAAAATCTCCATCATGACCCTGCATGCCGCCAAAGGCCTTGAATTCCCCGCCGTTTTCCTACCCGGTTGGGAAGATGGCCTGTTCCCCAGCCAACGCAGCATGGACGAATCTGGTCTTAAGGGCGTCGAGGAAGAACGGCGACTTGCCTATGTTGGCATCACCCGTGCTGAAGAACTTTGCACCATTTCTTTTGCCTCAAACCGCAGGGTTTACGGGCAATGGCAATCGGCAATGCCATCGCGGTTCATTGACGAGTTGCCCGCTGACCACGTCGAAATCCTTACCCCGCCCGGCCTGTACGGCGGTGGCTTTGGTGCCGCTGCCCCGTCATTCGGATCGGCACTCGAAGACCGTGCGACCAAGGCCGATGTCTACAATTCCCCCGGCTGGCGGCGGATGCAGGACCGTGCGGCCACAAGGCCCGTGCAACAACCGCGCGAGGCGAAAAATTCCGTGATTGATCTGACAGCAGTATCGTCGTTTACGCTGGATGACCGAGTGTTTCATCAGAAGTTCGGCTACGGGTCGGTTGTCGGTATTGAGGGCGATAAACTGGATGTGGCGTTTGACCATACCGGCATCAAAAAGATCGTCGCGCGTTTTGTGATGGCTGCAGAAGCCGTCGATGACGTGCCTTTCTAAGCGGCTTTTTCTTTGAAAAAATACTCCCACCGGACGCTTCCGCTGGCAAGGCTGGATGCCTCCGGCGGGGATATTTAGACCAAGATGAATTGGCTAAGGCATCTGGCCGCAATGTGCGCGCCGAAAAAAGCACTATCTATGACAGCATTTCCGTCACGGCAAGCGCCACTTGGCCCTGCGGCGGAGATCTTTTCGCGGCAACCATTCGCGCCCCGGCGATCCGCCAGAAACCCAAATAAAAACGGCGACACCCCAGGGAGGAGGGGGTGCCGCCGCATATTTGCGTCTGGCCGGGGAGGAGATTGGCCATCCGACTAAAAAGTACCGCGCAAGCACGGCGTCTGAAAAACGCGACGACCCCGGGAGGAGGGTGGGGTCGCCGCCGGCCTGATTGGCTCCGGGAGGAGGTGGAGCCGTTCGGACGTCGTTGGCCACTGTCGCGGCCTGAAAAAATTGCGACGACCCCGGGAGGAGGATGAGGTCGCCGCGGGTCCGATCAGCTCCGGGAGGAGGTGGAGCCTTTCGTACAACGTTGGACGCTTTCGCGTTCCGAGGAAATTGCGGCAACACCAGGGAGGAGGATTGGTGTTGCCGCCTTTGCTACAGACCCCGGGAGGAGGTGGGGTCTCGCAAAAAACTATTTGCCGTAAGCGGCTTCGGTTGCGATCTGCTTGATCATAGAGGCATGAATGCCCAAATCAGCAAGTTCGCGGTTTGACAAAGTATTAAGTTCGCGAACAGTCTGGTTAAACAAACGGCGGCGGTGCAGCGCAAGCTTTACCGATTTCGCAATATTGCCCAACCGGTCAGAAAAACTGATGGTCGCGGAACGGGTTGAATTTACATAAGCCATGATACTAGCCTCAACTTTCCTTTATACAGCGCACCGTAATACTTCTTCTGCGGGTCTTGGTTTCGTTGTTACCGTAAACATGGGGCATTTGCTGCAGATGCACAATAGGCTGGGCGCGCAATGCTGCCATGCAGCAATTGCATGGCAAAATGTCACAAATTAGTGATGATTTACAGGTGCTTCGCCTGAGATTTGATCATTTGGAAAACAGTGTCTTGTGCTTTGTAACAAGAAGAACAAACTGTGATGAAGAACCAAGCGAAGGGAAAACAAATGCCGCTGTCACGCGAAAATGTCATGGCTGCCTTGGGGGCTGTTTCTGTGCCGGAAGGCGGCACCCTTGTGTCGCGCGATTTGATTCGCGCCCTG
>JANOFE010000040.1:0-10423 GCA_031413495.1 Pseudorhodobacter sp.
CACCATTTTGTTGGTTGGGGCGACCACGGAAAACCCGTCGTTTGAATTGAACGCAGCTTTGCTGTCGCGCGCCCAGGTGATCGTGCTGGAAAGGCTGTCGCTGGCCGATCTGGAACGGCTGACGCAGCGGGCAGAGCAAGACCTTGGCCGTGCGCTGCCGCTGACGGGGGATGCGCGGGATGCGGTGCAGGACATGGCGGATGGTGACGGGCGGGCGCTTTTGAACTTGGTTGAACAGGTGATGGCGTGGAAGCTGGAAAAGCCTTTGGACCGCGACGGCCTTGCCACGCGGCTGATGCGCCGCGCCGCGAAGTACGACAAATCGGGCGAAGAACATTACAACCTGATCAGCGCCTTACACAAATCGGTGCGCGGGTCTGATCCGGACGCGGCTTTGTATTGGTTTGTGCGGATGTTGGAAGGTGGCGAAGACCCGCGGTTTCTGGCCCGCCGCATAACCCGGATGGCTGTCGAAGACATCGGTCTAGCCGACCCGCAGGCGCAGGAAGTGTGTCTGCAAAGCTGGAACACCTATGAACGGCTGGGATCACCCGAGGGGGAGTTGGCGCTGGCGCAGGCGGTGGTTTACCTTGCGCTCGCGCCCAAATCGAACGCGGTTTATGTGGCGTATAAAGCCGCGCGGGCGGCGGCGCGGGATACCGGCAGTCTGCCGCCGCCGAAACACATTCTGAACGCGCCGACCAAGTTGATGAAGGACATCGGCTATGGGTCTGGCTATGCCTATGATCACGATGCGGAAGATGGCTTTTCGGGGCAAGATTATTTCCCCGAAAGCATGAAACGCCCGGTCTATTACATGCCACCCGAACGCGGGTTTGAGCGCGAGTTGAAAAAGCGGATCGACTATTTCGTTAAGCTGCGCGCGAAACGGACCTAGCGTCTAAAACCCCTGTAGCGGTTGACAATCCGCCCCCTCAGGCACAAGAGACGGGCATGATATTGACCCTGACCCAAGTTGCCATTGGCGGTGCCATCGGTTCCGTGCTGCGCTACCTTATGGTGGTGGGCATTGGCGCGCCTGTGGCGACGCTTGTGGTCAATGTGCTGGGCAGTTTTGTGATGGGTGTTTTGTTCATCACCCTTGCCACACGCACCAGCCTTTCGCCCTTGTTGATGACCGGCGTTTTGGGCGGGTTTACCACATTTTCGGCCTTCTCGCTTGATGCGATGCAGCTGTGGGAAAGCGGCCAAACCCTGCAAGCCGCGCTTTACGTCGCAACCTCTGTCCTTCTGTCCCTTGTCGCAGTTGCCCTCGGTGCTGCCCTAACCCGCGGAGCATTCGCATGAGCGGTGTTATACTTTTGACCGTATCCACAGATGAGGGCGAACAGCGCCTTGATCGGTGGTTCAAGCGGCGTTTTCCACAACTGAGCCAAGGCCATGTTGAAAAGATGTGTCGCACCGGGCAAGTGCGGGTTGATTCTGGGCGCGCCAAAGCGTCTGATCGGGTTACCCCCGGTCAGGTGATCCGTGTACCGCCGTTGCCCGATACCGAAGCGCCATCGCGCCCGCGTGAAGGGGGCGTGTCCGCCGCCGATACCAAAATGATTCAGAACGCAGTGCTGTGGAAAGATGAACATATCATCATCCTGAACAAACCGCCGGGGCTGGCGTCACAAGGCGGGTCGGGGCAGGGCGACAGGCATGTTGACGGGCTGACCGAAGCGTTGAAATTCGGCTTCAAGGAACGCCCAAAGCTGGTGCATAGGCTGGACAAAGACACCTCTGGCCTGTTGATGTTGGCGCGCACCGACCGCGTGGCACGGGCACTGTCCGAAGCATTGCGCCATCGTTTGACGCGCAAGATTTACTGGACTGCCGTCGCAGGCGTGCCGCATCCGCGCAAGGGCAGCATCAAATACGGGTTGATGAAAGCACCGGGGCATGGCCGTGGTGGCGAAGGCGAAAAGATGATGTGCGTTCATCCGGCCAAAATGGCCGATTTCCCCGATGCCAAACGTGCGCAGTCTGACTATTTTGTACTGTGGTTTCTGGGCAATCGCCTGTCGTGGTTGGCGATGGAACCGGTTACCGGCCGCACCCACCAGTTGCGCGCGCATATCGCGGAAATGGGGCATCCCATTATTGGCGATGGCAAATATGGCGGGTCAGGTCAGGAAAATCTGGGCGATGGTTGGGGGGCGGATATTGGCGGCGACATCAGCAAAAAGCTGCACCTGCACGCGCGGAGCCTGACCATTGAACATCCCATCACCAAAAAGAGGATGACCTTCACCGCCCCCTTGCCAGACCACATGGCGCGCACCTGGAAAACCCTTGATTGGGGTGTCGATGATGTGCCTGCAGACCCGTTTGGCAGCGAAGACTAAGCCAAGATGAGCGGCTGGAAAACCAAACGATTCTGGAAAGAGGCCGTGGCAGAACCGTGCGACGGCGGCTTTACGGTGCGCCTGGATGCGCGCTATGTGCGCACCCCGCTGAAGGCTGCGCTGACCCTGCCAACTTTGCAAATGGCGCAGGCCATCGCCGCCGAATGGGATGCGCAAACCGGACTGGTGAAACCGCAAACCATGCCGGTTACCCGCGCTGCCAATTCCGCGATTGATAAAATCGTGCCACAGTTTGATGAGGTGGCAGGTCTGCTATCTGCCTATGGCGCGGCAGACCTGATCTGCTACCGCGCCACTGAACCGCAGGCCCTGATTGCCCGCCAAGCGCAGGCTTGGGATCCGATGATCGCGTGGTCTGCCGAGGCTTTGTTAGCGCCGCTTATCGCGACCGCCGGTGTCATCCACATAGCGCAGCCCGAGCAAAGTCTGGCGCGACTTGCATCATATGTGACCAGCCTTGATCCTTTCCGTCTGGCAGGCATTCACGATCTTGTCGCGATCAGCGGTTCTCTGGTCCTTGCGCTTGCCGTTACACATCGCAAAATTTCGGCAGACGACGCCTGGACCCTGTCAAGAATTGACGAATCCTGGCAGCAAGAGCTGTGGGGCATCGACGACGAAGCCGCCGAATATGCGGCCCACCGGCATCGCGCTTTTCTTGAGGCAGACCGATTCTATCAATTGTGTGGGTGACAATCGGCTTGCACCAAGGCGGATTGCCCGGAATGACGCCAAGCAGCAGGCATAATGCCCTGTAATTGGGCGATTTTCATTCCTATCCCTTGTTTGTCTTGACCTTTCAAACCGCTTCGGAAGAAAATAGAAGGTACTTGGGGCCTCGGCCCCCCACGTTCTTGCCCCAAACCATTGGGGCACAAATAAAACCGTCTGATGACAGACGGAAACTCAGGAAGAGGTAAGTATGAAAAAATTCGCATTCTTTGGTGCGTTGTCAGTTGCAGCACTTGGTGCTGGCATGGCGGCCGCCGGAACACTCGATGACGTGAAAGCGCGCGGCGAGCTGATCTGTGGTACCAACGCAGCGCTTGCTGGCTTTGCTGCACCTGACGCAAATGGCGTTTATCAGGGCTTTGACGTGGCGATCTGCCGCGCAATCGCGGCCGCCGTTCTTGGCGACCCGATGAAAGTGAAGTTCGTTCCAACCACCGGTGAAACCCGTTTCACCGCGCTGGCATCGGGCGAAGTGGATCTGCTGTCGCGCACCACCACATGGACCTACAGCCGTGATACCGACCTGAAATTCACCTTCTCCGGCGTCAACTACTATGATGGTCAGGGCTTCATGGTGAAGAAATCACTTGGTGTTTCTTCGGCCAAGGAACTTGATGGTGCGACGATCTGCATCCAGACCGGTACCACGACCGAACTCAACCTGGCCGACTATTTCAAGTCGAACAATCTGTCCTATGAGCCGGTTCCGATCAAGGACAATGCCGAAGCTGAACAGCAGTATTCGGCTGGTTCCTGCGATGTCTACACTACAGACGCATCTGGCCTTGCCGCCACCCGCGCCACCTTTGCTGATGCGGCAGAACACATCATTCTGCCAGAAATCATCTCAAAGGAACCGCTTGGGCCATTGGTTCGCCACGGCGATGATCAGTGGGCTGACATCGTAAAGTGGACCTACAACGCGCTGGTTGCCGCTGAAGAATACGGCGTCACATCGACCAATATCGCAGAACTGTCGGCAGCACCGGGTAATAACCCCGAGATTAACCGTCTGCTTGGCACCGAAGGCGAAATGGGCGCAATGATGGGTCTTGATAAAGACTGGGCCAAACGCGCGATCATGGCGGGCGGCAACTACGGCGAAATCTTTGCCGCAAACATCGGCGAATCCACCCCAATCGGTCTGGCACGCGGTCTGAACGCGCTGTGGACCCAGGGTGGTTTGCAGTATTCGCCACCGTTCCGGTAAATACTTTCATCGAAAGGCGCGCCACACTGGCGCGCCTTTTTTCTAATTACCACGCATAAGATCCAAGCTGGCCAGACCGCCAAAAGGCGCTGGTAGCACAACCCGGAAAACCGGGGGCACGGCTTGGCGACCTCAGGGGGTTTCATGACACTGAATATAGACGCACCAAAGGGTGGCTTCCGTCTGGGAATGCTACTTTACGACACTCGGTATCGGTCGATCACCATTCAGGTGGTTTTCGTGATCCTGTTCGTGGCGATGATGTGGTGGCTGATAGACAATACGCTGCAGAACTTTGCGTCGCTGGGCAAAAACTTCAGCTACAATTATCTGGGCACGCGGGCGGGCTATGACATCAACCAGATGCTGGTGCAGTATAGCAATGACAGCACCCATGGCCGCGCCCTTCTGATCGGGTTGTTGAACACGCTGTTCATGGCGGTGATCTGCTGCGCGCTGGCAACCCTGATCGGTGTTTTCGCGGGCGTGCTGCGTCTTTCAAAAAACTGGGTCGTTGCACGCCTGATGACAGTTTATGTGGAATTGTTCCGCAATGTGCCGGTTTTGCTGTGGATCGTGCTGGTCAACGCCATTTTTTCAATCTCGATGCCCGCACCGAACGCCTTCAAGGGGGATGATGCAACTGCGTCAATGATCCTGGGGTCAATCGCGGTTACCAACCGCGGCGTCTATGTGCCAGAGCCGCTGTTTTCGCGGTCGCTTGGCAATATCGACATCGGTATTTTTCTGATCTCGATCGACCTGCTGGCTATCCTTGCTGTTCTCGGGGCTAGCTATTGGGTCTACAAACGCGTGCAGAAGGATGCGTTGGCTGTCCAAAATGCCACCGGCATTCGTCCCGCAACACTATGGAAATCTGCGGCAATCCTGATCCTGCCAGTGCTTGCGGTGCTGGTGGCCCTTGGCTTTCATCTAGGCTACCCCGAATTGAAAGGCTTTAACTTTGTCGGCGGCCTGCAGGCGCGCACGTCGCTGATTGCCCTTTGGTTGGCCCTGTCGATCTACCATGCCACCTATATTGCCGAAGCGGTGCGCGGTGGCATTCAGGCCATTTCGCGCGGCCAAACCGAGGCGTCTTATGCCTTGGGCCTGCGCCCCGGTTTGACGACCAAGCTGGTGGTTCTGCCGCAAGCGTTGCGTGTCATCATCCCGCCGCTGATCTCGCAGTTTCTGTCGATCACCAAGAACACCTCGCTGGGCATTGCGGTGGGTTACATGGACCTCAGGTCCACCCTTGGCGGCATCACCATGAACCAAACCGGGCGCGAATTGGAATCCATGCTGCTGATGATGGCAATCTACCTGACCATCAGCCTGACCATTTCCTTCCTGATGAACATCTATAACCGCAGCATCAAGTTGAAGGAGCGTTAAGATGGCCAAAACTTCGCCCGTCTATGTGCGCACCGAAATGTTGGCACAGCAATCGCCCCCGTCATCGCAAGTGGGTATCGTGCGCTGGATGCGGGAAAACCTGTTTTCCGGCCCGCTGAACACCATCCTGACGCTGCTGTCGCTGTATGCGGTGTATTTCATCGTCTCCCTCATCGGCCCATGGCTGATGCGGTCGGTGTGGGATGCCAATAGCTTGGCCGAGTGCCGGTCCATCGCCGCCGCCAAATACGGCGAAGGCGTTGAAGGGGCGTGTTTCGCCCTGATCCGCGAACGCTGGAACCAGCTGTTGTTCGGCTTTTACCCGCGCGATTTGTACTGGCGCCCGGTGTTGACCTTTATCTTGATGCTGGTCGCATTCGCACCTGCGCTGTTCAATGGCTTGCCGCGCAAAATGCTGTGGTTTACCGCGGTCTACCCCGCTGTTGCCTTTTGGCTGCTGTGGGGGGGGCCGGTATGGCTGCCGATTTCCATCGTATTGGGCCTTGCCGCAACGGGATATGTGGGGCTGGCCGTTTCAAGATGGCGCGGAATGTTGATCGGGGCCTTGGCTGCAATCGCCGTGTTCATCCTGATCTTCTTCTTTCCTGTCAGAAGCTTTTTTGAAACAAGCCTTGAAAGCATCCTGCCGATTGGCCTTACCAAACTGCAATCCGATGATATGGGCGGCTTTCTTCTGTCTTTGACCATCGGCATTTCGGGCATCGTGTTCTCGCTGCCCATCGGCATTCTGCTGGCGCTTGGCCGTCAATCCGACATGCCCTTGGTCAAATACATCTGCGTGGGGTTTATCGAGATCATTCGCGGCGTGCCGTTGATCACCTTGCTGTTCACGGCATCGTTGTTGCTTAACTACTTCCTGCCACCCGGCACAAACTTTGACATCATCCTGCGCGTGATCATCATGGTTACCCTGTTCGCCGCCGCCTACATGGCCGAGGTTATCCGGGGTGGTCTGGCCGCATTGCCACGCGGGCAGTATGAAGCGGCTGATGCGCTGGGCCTGAACTACTGGCAGGCGCAGCAGCACATCATCATGCCGCAGGCGCTTAAAGTATCAATTCCGAACATCGTCAGCAACTTTATCGGCCTGTTCAAAGACACCACTCTGGTGATCTTCATCGGGTTGTTGGATCCGCTGGCCCTCGTCTCTGCCATCCGCGCGGATACCGCATGGAGCGGCACCTATTGGGAACCGATCATGTTTGTCGGGTTCTTGTTCTTCATCGTCTGCTTCAGCATGTCCCGATATTCGATGTATCTGGAAAACAAGCTGAAAACTGATCATCGCTAAGGGGAATACCATGGCCGAAACTGCAACGCGCGCAAAAATGGAAATCTCGGATGAGGTGGCCATCGAAATCAACCAGATGAACAAATGGTACGGCACTTTCCATGTGCTGCGTGACATCAACATGACCGTGAACCGGGGCGAGCGGATCGTTATTTGCGGCCCGTCCGGGTCTGGCAAATCGACGCTGATCCGCTGCATCAACCGGCTGGAAGAACATCAGCAGGGCAAGATCGTGGTTGATGGCACCGAACTGACATCAGACCTGAAAAACATCGACAAGGTCCGGTCCGAAGTTGGCATGGTGTTCCAACACTTTAACCTGTTCCCGCACCTGACCATTCTGGAAAATCTGACGCTGGCCCCGATCTGGGTGCGCAAAACGCCAAAGCGCGAGGCCGAAGAAGTGGCGATGCACTTTCTTGGCAAAGTCAAAATCCCGGAACAGGCGCATAAATACCCCGGTCAATTGTCCGGTGGCCAACAACAGCGCGTGGCCATTGCGCGCAGCCTGTGCATGAAGCCGCGTATCATGCTGTTTGATGAACCAACGTCAGCGCTTGATCCTGAAATGATCAAGGAAGTGCTGGATACGATGATCGAGCTTGCCGAAGAAGGCATGACCATGCTGTGCGTGACGCATGAGATGGGCTTTGCCCAAGCGGTGGCGAACCGGGTGATTTTTATGGATCAGGGGCAGATTGTCGAACAGAACGAGCCGAAAGAGTTCTTCAACAATCCGAAGTCAGAACGGACGAAACTGTTCCTCAGCCAGATTTTGGGGCACTGAACCGATCTTGTAGAATAACCTGATACTTGGGCAAACACGCTGCGAACGGAAAAAAATTGCTGCATGAAACAGGTCTGGAGGTTGGACTGCGACGATGGTAGCCCTTTTACCCTCGGCGCGAAACTCTCGGGCGGAGACTTTAGAAAAGTTGGATACGTCGACCGGACCCCGGAATTAGGCACCGCCCGCGGCCTTTTCAACGATGGTGAATTCCGCAGCGGCCGGGCACTTCGCCCTGACAACATGCCGACCTCCTATTGGCAGGCAGGCCGCCCGTTTTACTTGCGTGATTTCGTCAACGCCTGCGGACTGTTCATACTTGTCAGCGGTAAGGTGCGGGGCCTGATAGAAGAGCAAGAGCCGGGATTACATCAGTTCTTTCCGGTGGAAGTCACGGTAACGCGGAAAAAGGTTCCGGTTGACCCGATGTACATACTGAACATTTGCACTCGGTTGGATGCCGTCAATCGGACAGCAACAACAAAACCCTTTGTCCGCAATCGTGCTTGGACGCTGGGGGATCCTGGTGAGATTGTTTTCGACTTGGCCAAAATCGGAGAAAGCAAGATGTGGCATGACCGCCATATTTACGATGTGCTGTTTATCTCTGACGAGCTAAAAGAAGTATTCGTTGCAGCCGGGCTGACCGGACTTGTCTTTCGCAGTCACCCGGCAGCGTGATTTAAGGCTGGTCGTTCTTTCTAGCCTCGGCGGCCGCTTTCAGCTTTGCAACCAGCTCGGCTTTGGTAGGACGTCCGTTAGCGGTGGTCTTGGCACCCTTGCCGCCCTCTTTGTTGATCGGCTCGTGCTTGCCAACCTTTGCGTTGCCTGATTTTCCGTAATCCATCGTATCGCCCTTTTGGTCTGGCCGAGGTTCGGCCTATTGTCAGGCATCTATCTCGCTTGGTACGATGAAATCAAGCACTGTCGCCCCGCCGTAAGCGGCCTGTTCCCAAGATGCGACGTCAAAATCCACCACCAGCGTGGCCCCGGTGGGGTAGCGTTGAAATTCCACATTCAGCGGCGCACGCGATACCAACCGATGGGCGAATTCTGCGATCCCCGGATTGTGGCCGATCATCATCACCGTATCGGCCGTGGCATGCCGCAGGACCGCCAGCATCACATCTGGCCCGGCATGGTACAGCGCCGGTTTCAATTCCAGTATCGGCGTGCCGGGCAGGGCGGGGGCGATGCCCGACCATGTTTTGCGGGTGCGTTCCGCATCGGAACACAGCACTTCATCCGGGATATGCCCGCGAGAGGCCAGCCATTGCCCCAAATCCGCCGCCGCCGCCTTGCCGCGTTCATTCAGCGGGCGGTCATGGTCCGGTGTCAGCGGGTCATCCCAGGCTGATTTGGCATGGCGGGTCAGGATCAGGCGTTTGGTCATTTGTGAAATTGCCCCATGTGATATGCCGATTGTTCAGGCATCCTTGCATAGCCAAGGGACAGGGGGCAAGTCCTGCGCACGGCACAGCCATTGGTCATGCAATCTTGGCCGTTGTCGCTATCCAGATAGCTGTGGCAGATCGGCAGATCATACCCGTCACCTTTCAACGCGCCAACCGGGCACGCGGTCAGACAGGGCTTGTCTGCACAGGTGTCACACGGCCGGGGCGGCAATGCCACGGCCTCTTTCAACGCCAGTGCACCACGAAAAGACACAAACAGCCCCGCCGCATCATGCACCAACAGGCGCACCGGGCTATCCCAACACCGCCCCGACCGCAGCGCCCATTTGTAAAACGGCTGCCACGGCGGGCCGCCAAAGGGAAACAGCGCCTTGCCCCCCAGATCGCAGGCCACCCGGCCAATCACACGGCGCGACCAGCGATCTATCGGGTCAGGACCACCGCCGCGTTGAAAACTGGCCCATTCCGGCTGTGCTGTCAGATGCGGCCAAAACCCCGGTTCCTTTGGCCCAAGTAACAGCAATGTCCTGGTGCCGCGTGGCAAATCATCTTCTGGCCCTGCCGCAAAGCCCCCCAGCACCGCCAACTGATGTGCCGCTGCCATCGCTTCAATTGCCGCCAGCATCACTTTGCCCGGAACGGCAACAGCAGGCTCCACCCCAGCTTGGCGGGGCGGTCATCCTGCCATTCCAACCCCACCAGCATTGCGTCATGGCCACCATCGGGCTGCGCGCGGTAGGTGCCAAAAATCCGGTCCCAGATCGACAGGGCAAAGCCATAATTGCTGTCATGCTCATGTCGCTGCGCCGAATGATGAATGCGGTGCATATCGGGCGTCACCAACACCAGCCGCACCACCCGGTCCAGCCAAACGGGCAGGCGCAAATTGGCATGGTTGAACAGGGTTGTGCCGTTCAGCAGCACCTCGAACACCAGAACCGCCACCGCCATCGGCCCCAAAAGGTAGATCACCCCGATCTTCAGGCCCATCGAGGCGGCAATTTCCACCGGATGAAACCTGATCCCGGTGGTCACATCCATATCGCGGTCGGCATGGTGCATGCGGTGAAACCGCCAGAACAGCGGTACTTTGTGCGTGACCCAATGCTGCACCCAAATTGCAAAGTCCAAGGCCAGCAGTGCCAACGCCCCCTCAACCAACCACGGCCATTGCACTTGGTTCAGCACCCCCCAGCCCAA
>JANOFE010000041.1:0-25283 GCA_031413495.1 Pseudorhodobacter sp.
TGAACCGCCCCGGGTTTGCGGGAGACCTTCGACCTGACTAAGGATGAGGGCTATGGAAAAGAGCAAGACATCAGATCGCTATTCACCCGAGATGCGGGCGCGTGCCGTTCGTATGGTGCTGGAGCATCAAAGCTCTTATGAAACGCAATCTGCGGCGGTTGCTGCGATTGCCCCCAAAATTGGCTGTATCCCGGAGACTTTGAGGGTCTGGGTTCGGCAGGCGGAACGTGACGGTGGCGCGCGTGATGGTGCGACCAGTGCTGAGCGTGAGCGGATCAAAGAGTTAGAACGTGAAGTGCGTCAACTCGGCAGGCAAACGAGATCCTGCGCAAAGCGTCGGCTTATTTTGCTCAGGCGGAACTCGACCGCCCGTTCAAGCCATGATCGGCTTTATTGACAATCATCGCGTGGTCCATGGGGTCAGTGCGATCTGCAGGGTGCTGCCGATTGCCCCATCGACCTACTACGCCTGTCTCGCTGTGCGCGCCGATCCGAGAAAGGCCTCTGCACGCCAGCAGCGGGATGCTGTGTTACGCCCCAGAATACAAAAGTTTGGGATGACAACTGGCAGGTTTACGGCGTCAGGAAAGCCTAGAGGCAATTGTGCCGCGAAGGTGAAGCTGCTGCGCGCTGCACTGTGGCGCGCCTTATGGCGGGCATGGGATTGCGGGGCATTGTTCGCGGAAAGGCACTGAAAACAACAATCCCCGACACTTCAGTGCCATGCCCACGCGACAAGGTGAACCGCAAGTTCCGAGCGCCAGCGCCAAATATGCTTTGGGTCAGCGACTTCACCTATGTCTCAACGTGGCAGGGATTCGTTTACGTCGCCTTCGTGATCGACACCTTCGCCAACCGCATCGTCGGCTGGAAGGCATCGCGGTCCGCCAAAACCGACTTCGTTCTCGATGCACTTGAGCAGGCGCTTTATGCTCGTCGCCCAGCCTATCAGGGCGGGCTGGTTCATCATAGCGACCGTGGTGGGCAATACGTGTCTATTCGTTACACTGAGCGTTTGGCAAAAGCGGGCATTGAACCATCTGTGGGCAGCGTCGGCGACGCTTACGACAACGCTTTGGCCGAGACAATCAACGGCCTTTACAAAACCGAGGTTATCCGGCGGCGTAGCTCGTGGAAAACCATGGAAGAGGTCGAGCTGGAAACCCTCAAATGGGTCGACTGGTTTAACAACCGCCGCCTGCTTGAGCCAATCGGAAACATCCCACCGGCCGAAGCAGAGGAGGCCTTCTATGCAAACTTGAACACACTCGATATGGTCGCGTGACACGGACTAATTGGTCTCCGGCAAACCCGGGGCGGTTCATTATGCAGTTATGCCGTTTGGCGTGGGTTGAGCAATCGCCAGCCGCGCGGAGCTTTGATCCGTCGCAGCGTGGTGGGCGGTTGCGGTGATCAGATGCAGCGCGAAGTCGGCTCGCGTTTGGTAACCGAGAAGTTGCTGCGCAAGCATGGCTTCAAGGTGTCGATGAGCGGCAAGGGCAATTGCTACGACAGTTCCGCCGTCGAAAGCTTCTTCAAATCGCTGAAGGCGGAGTTGGTTTGGCGGCGGAACCGGAAAACCCGTCGTAAGGTCGAGGTCGCCCTTTTTGACTACATCAACGGCTTCTACAACCCGCTCCGCAAACACTCAGCCTTGGGCTGGAAATCGCCCGTGGCCTTCAAACAATGAACCGCCTAACGTGAGCACCTGACCGGAACAGAACCGGTGCAGGTCCATTTCGGGGTGCATCTGCATCTGCACAAGCCGCAACCGGAACTGCCGATGCAGGATTTTTCGCGCGACAGCTCGGTGATGACCCCATCCGCTGCGGTGGTCACGGCGATGGCAACCTGGTGACGGCGGGCACCTTCGAGGGCGACGATTTCAACGTGATCGAGGAGGGCTGGGTGTTGATCGGCTGTGGCGGCGCGCACCCAGGAAGAGGGCGCGCGGCAGGTTCAGGGCTGGTTCGAGGCCGAGGGCTGGGAAACGCGGCTGGCCTTCATCAACGAATATTACGTGCATATTGATCTGATGGTGGTGCCGATTGCGCCAAAGCTGAGGGCGGTGTGTCTGGATTGCACCTTGCCTGCCATCGTCGATTGGCTGCGCGGCAAGGGGCACGAGATCATTGACGTGCCGTTTCCCTATACCATGGCTTTGGGCTGTAACTTCATGTCTTTGGGCTGCGACCGGGTAATCGCACCTGCGGTATCAAAATTGCTGATCGGGCAGTTGCGGGCGCGGGGGGGTGAGGTGGCCGCAATCGACATATCGGAAATCTTGAAAACCCGGGGGCGGCATTCTCTGCATGGCGCAGGCGCTGAAGCGCGCGGCGGCGGCGTAATCTGGTCCTACCAAAAACTGCTTGGCGGCGGCGCAGGTCTGGTGTTCAATCGGGGTGCAATCAAACCATGAGGAACACCATGCTGGACGATGCCTTACTGCCCGATCTTGCACGCATTGACAGGCTGATGGATATGGCGGGCCTAGACGTGCTGGTGGCCACATCGAAACACAACACGCAGTATCTGCTTGGCGGGTATCGGTTCTTGTTTTTCATGGCGATGGATGCCATCGGCCACAGCCGATATTTGCCTGTGGTGATCTACCGGCGCGGGCGGCCAGATCAGGCGGCTTTTATCGGCAACAAGATGGAAGGGGCCGAACATGCCAACCATCCGTTCTGGACGCCGACAGTGCTGCCCGCCACCTGGGGCAGCGTGGATGCGGCGGCACTTGCGGTGGATCATTTGCGCAAGATCGGCGCAGGCGGGTTGCGGATCGGGATCGAGCCGTCGTTTCTGCCCATGAACGCGCATCAGGTGCTTGCGGGCGCTTGCCCACATCTGCTGGACGCCACGGGCATGATGGAGGCGATGCGGGCGATCAAGACCGGGGCGGAGCTTGCACTGCTGCGGCAGGCGTCAGAGCTGATTACGGATTCGATGATTGCCACCATCGGGGCCGCGCAAGACGGCTGGACCAAAGCCCGCATCATCGAGGAATTGCGCCAGCAGGAAACCCGGCGCGGCCTGCATTTCGATTATTGCCTGCTCACCTTGGGGGCCAGCCACAACCGGGCCTCATCGGCGCAGGAATGGCGGCCGGGCGAGATTTTGTCGATCGACAGTGGCGGCAATTATCGCGGCTATATCGGCGATCTGTGCCGCATGGGCATCTTGGGCGAGCCGGACGCTGAACTGCACGATCTGCTGGCAGAGGTCGAAACGGTGCAGCAGGCGGCCTTTGCCCATGTGCGCGCCGGTGTCGAAGGTCGCACTATGATCGCAGCGGCCGAAGCGGAATTGAAAGCGGGGCCTTCCGCTGCGTTCAATGATTTCTTCGCGCATGGCATGGGGCTGATCACCCACGAAGTGCCATTCCTAATGACCAACCACCCCGTGGCTTATGAGGGCGTCGATGCGGGGCGGGTGTTAGAGGCGGGCATGGTGCTGTCGGTGGAAACCACCATGCTGCATCCAAGGCGCGGCTTCATCAAGATCGAGGATACGCTGGCGGTGACGGCCACCGGCTATGAGATGTTCGGCTCGCGGGGGCGGGGGTGGAACCGCGGCGGGGTTTAGCGCGGGACTTTTGAAGGCCGGGTGCCCCGGACCGATCTGGAAACGCTCCCCAAGGAGCGTTTGCTCGGGACGCTGCCCATTAGGCGGGACGCCGTTTGGGGCAAGGGATTGTCCGCAATCTGATGGGCGGGCGAATTGGGGCGCGGCTGCCTGGGCGGGTGCGTTTACGCGCCTGCCCGTTCAATCAGATGGGGGGCAGGCAGGCGCGGCCCAATTTGATTGAGATCAAATTGGGCAAGAAACAGGGGAGGCGATGGGCTATCGGAGGGGCGGCAGCAGGCGGAAATCGGGCAGATCGCGAAGCGCAAGTTCGGGGCCTGCGGGGGAATAGACCACGAACAGGGTCATCGGCGTGGGGCCGGTGTTCAGGGTGGCATGATAGCGGCTTTCAGGGACGTAGATCGTTGTACCGGGGGTAACGGTTTGGGTGATGGACGTGCCGTCGTCATCTTCGACCATCTGTTCGCCACTGCCTGACAGCACCAGAATTATCTCTTCGGCACCGGGGTGGTTGTGGCGTGCGTGCCCGCCACCGGGGGCCACGGTGACGATGCCACCGGAAAAGCGGCTGGCCCCGTTGACCTCGGGGCCAACGGTCAGGGCCAGTTGGCCCCAATCAAAGCCAAGGGCGGCAACCTTATCTGGATGAATGAAATAGCGGCTCATTTTTTCACCTTCAGCGCCTTGAAGGCGCGGGTTTGGGCGGCGATGGCGGTTTCCACTGGCAAACGTTCCATCGAGGATGCGCCGTAAAAGCCGTGGCAGGTGGCCGCGTTTTGCAAGATGAAAGCGGCATCTTCGGGCATGGCGATGGGGCCGCCGTGGCACAGGATCAGGATGTCGGGGCGCACCGCTCGGGCGGCGGCGGCGATGGCGTCGATCTCGGCCACGCAACCCTCAAGGGTTTGTGACGACGTGGCCCCGATGGCACCGCCCGTGGTCACCCCCATGTGGGCCACGATAATATCAGCCCCGGCGCGGGCCATTGCGGTGGCCTCGTCAGGGGTAAACACATAAGGCGTGGTCAGCAGATCAAGCGCGTGGGCGGCGGCAATCATATCCACCTCCAGCCCATACCCCATGCCGGTTTCCTCAAAACTGCGGCGCATGCGGCCATCAAATAGCCCGATGGTGGGAAAGTTCTGCACGCCGGAAAAGCCCATGGATTTCAACTCGCGCAAGAACGGCTCCATCAGGATGAACGGATCGGTGCCGTTCACTCCGGCCAGCACGGGGGTGTGTTTGACCACCGGCAGCACTTCTACCGCCATGTCGCGCACGATCTCGTTGGCGTTGCCGTAAGCCAATAACCCCGAGGATGACCCGCGCCCTGCCATACGGTAGCGACCGGAATTGTAGATAATGATCAGATCAATACCGCCCGCCTCTTCGGATTTTGCCGAAATGCCGGTGCCCGCACCGCCGCCGATGATGGGGATGCCTGCTGCGACAAGGCCGTGCAGGCGGGTCAGGATTTCGGCGCGGGGGATGGCGGGCATGGGAACCTCAAATATTATGAAACGCCGCCACACAGGCGGCGGCAAAGGCGGGGTGGTTGATGTGATGCGCCACGCGGTGGATCTGGCGTTGCGGGGTTTGCAGCAGCGTCGCCTCCAGCGCGTCAAACAGGGCGGCGCGGGCGGCAGGATCGTAAAAGGCGGCGCCGGGGGCATCAAGTTCTGAGATGCCAGCCTCGGGCAGCATCAGGCGCACGGGGCCGTGGCACAGGTTCAGCCGCCGCGCGATCCAGATGCCGATGGCATGGCATTCGGCGGCGGTGGTGCGCATCAACGTCACTTGTGGGTTGTGGTGGTAGAAAAGGCGGTCTTTGAGCCGTTCAGGCACGGTTTGCGGCGCGCCGAAATTGATCATGTCCAGCGCCCCCACCGATCCCACCCACGGCAAGCCAGACCGCGCGACCGCGCCGAACCGATCATCTGTGCAGGGCAGGGTGCCGCCAAACAGGTGATCGGCCACCTCTGTCGTGGTGATGTCGATAAATCCGGTGAGCAGACCGGAGTCGGCAAGCTTTTCCATAGTTTGCCCGCCAGTGCCAGTGGCATGGAACACCAGACAGTCATGGTTGGGCAAGGCCGCCATGATGGCGGTGACGCAGGGCGTGGTCACCCCAAACATCGTCAGGCCAAGGGCAGGTTTTGCTTGGCGCGTCGGTGCTGGGCTGGCAACCATGCCCAGCATCGCCTGCGCTGCATTGTGCAATACCACGCGGTTCACGCTGTTGAGGCCCGCAAGGTCGGTAATGGCAGGCATCATGATCAGATCGGAAATGCCGACATAGGCAGATGTATCGCCCGACGCCATGGTAGAAACCATGATCTTTGGCATGCCATAAGGCAGGGCGCGCATGCCCGCGGTGATGATCGCCGTGCCGCCACCACCGCCGATGCCGATCACACCGACAACATCGGGCAGGGTAGGTAGATACCTGGCAAAAGCCTTGGCCATTCCTGCGACCGCCTGCCCACGGTCGCGCAGCCCCAGCACGGCATTTTTTCCGTCAGGGTGATGCGCTGCAATCTCTTGCGCGGTCACATCCGCAGCGCCAGAAGCACTTTTTGTGCTGACATCCACCAGCCAGACATCGGGGTGGCCCGCGCGCAAGAGGGCGCACAGCAGGCCAAGCTCGGTTTGCTTGGTATCGGCAGTTCCGACGCATAAAATTCGGGGCATGGCAGATCATCCGGCGATGCAGCAGTTGCGAAATTAGTCTAACTGGTTAGACCAGATTTACAAGACACACAATTTACAATCATTGCGCGACTTGACGGGGGAGGCGTGTCTAATACTCTGATAATGCGTCTATATGGGCAAAAAAAATTGAACATTCTTCACAGAATACCGGCGGAATTTTCCAAAAATAGCGAAACTATAGTCTTGACCGACTCTTGCATTTGGTAATACCAGTTGACAGGTTCGGATCAGGCCGACTGCCAAGACTTGCCTGGTCAAAGGGCTTGCATGAATGGGAGGAACACAGATGCGGAGTAAACTAGCAGGAGCGCTTGCAGGCGCTGGGCTGGCGATTATGACCAGTTCAGCGAGCTATGCCCAAGAGCTGACAATCTTTTGGGCAGAATGGGATCCGGCGAACTATTTGCAGGAACTTGTGAATGAATATGAGGCTGAAACCGGTGTCGTGGTGACGGTTGAAACCACGCCATGGTCGGATTTTCAAACCAAGGCTTTCACCGAGTTTAACGCCAAGGGCCAAGCCTATGACATGATCGTCGGCGACAGCCAGTGGCTGGGGGCCGGGTCCGAGGCGGGGCATTATGTTGACCTGACCGAATTTTTCAATGCCAACAAGGTTGGCGACATTATGGCGCCTGCCACCGTCAAATATTACGCCGAATATCCCGGCAACTCGGGCAAGTACTGGGCCATTCCTGCCGAGGGCGACGCTGTTGGCTGGTCGTATCGCAAAGACTGGTTTGAGGATCCGGCAGAGATGGCGGCGTTCGAGGCCAAGTATGGCTATCCGCTTGCCGTTCCCGTCGATTGGAAGCAGCTGCGCGACATTGCGGAGTTTTTCCACCGCCCCGATCAGGGCCGCTACGGCGTTGCTATCTACACCGACAATTCCTATGACGCGATGGCGATGGGCTTTGAGAATGCGTTGTTCTCGTTTGGCGCAGAACTGGGCGATCCGGTCACATTCAAGGTGGATGGTATCGTGAACTCCGACAAGGCAATTGCGGCGCTGGATGCGTACCGCGAGCTGTACGGCTTTACCCCTCCGGGATGGTCAAAGACGTTCTTTGTTGAAAATAACCAGGCGATTACCGAAGGTCTGGCGGCGATGTCGATGAACTATTTCGCCTTCTTCCCTGCGCTGTTGAACGAGGCCACTAACCCGCATGCGGCCAATACCGGCTTCTTTGCCAACCCGGCCGGACCCAGCGGTGATCGGTTTGCGGCACTTGGCGGGCAAGGGATTTCGGTCGTTTCCTACAGCGAAAAGCAAGAAGAATCGATGAAGTTCCTGCAATGGTTTATTAAGGACGAAACGCAGAAACGCTGGGCCGAACTTGGTGGCTATACCGCGTCTGCAAAAATTCTGGAAAGCCCGGAATTCCGCAATGCCACGCCCTACAACGAGGCATTCTATCAGACGATGTTCATCGTCAAAGACTTCTGGGCGGTGCCGGAATTTGCCGAACTTCTGGGGCAGCTGAACAACCGCATCTATCCACATATCGTGGGCGGTGAAGGCACGTCGAAAGAAGTGCTTGACGGGCTGGCCGCCGATTGGACCGCCACATTCGCCAAATATGGGCGCGGTCAGTAATCTCCCGCTGGCGGCAGTTTGGGGGGCGGTGTTCGCCCCCCATTTTCATATCCTCGCAAGACACCGGAGGCCACATTGACACTTCGACCCCTGAAATCTGGCGCAACGCACCGATCCCGCGGGTTAAGTGATCTGACAATCCGAAACCTGTTTATAATTCCGACAATCATCTTCCTGATTGTGTTCAACATTTTCCCGCTGCTGTATTCGCTGGGCTATTCGTTCACCGATTTTCGTGCCTCTACCAATGCGCCCGCCAATTTCGTGGGCCTCGACAATTACCGTACCTTGCTTGCAGACCCGAATATCTGGCGCAATTTCACCATTACGGCAAAATATGTGATCATTTCCGTCACGGGGCAGGTGATCGTGGGCTTTGGTATCGCGATGCTGTTGAACCGCGAGATTCCGTTCAAAGGGCTGCTCACCACCCTGCTGATGCTGCCAATGATGCTATCCGCGGCTGTGGTTGGGCTGTTCTGGAAACTGCTTTATGACCCCAGCTTTGGCATCATCAACTATGCGCTTGGTCTTGGCACTTTCGAATGGCTGGCGGACCCACAAATCGCCCTTTACGCGATTGCGCTGGCCGATATCTGGATGTGGTCGCCCTTTGTGATGCTGCTGTCGCTGGCCGGGCTGTCGGCGGTGCCAAAGCACCTGTATGAGGCGGCGGCGATAGACCGTGCCAGCCGGAGTTACACGTTTTTTCGCATCACCCTGCCTTTGGTCGCCCCGATCCTGATGATCGCCATTATCTTTCGCACGATGGAAGCGTTCAAAACCTTTGATCTAGCCTATATCCTTGCCAGTCAGCCCACGACCGAGGTGATCTCGATCCGGCTGTACAAGATGGCGTTTCAGGAATGGCAAACGGGGCTAAGTTCGGCCCTTGCCTATATCGTGCTGGTTATGGTGCTGGCGATCACCAATATCTACATCAAATACCTCAATAAAGTGAAGGAACGCTAGGATGGCCGCCGTTCGGACCGCAGGCGAGGTCTTCCGCCACCGGGCGTCGGTTGTGACGCTGCTTTTGATCCTGATCGTGTTTCTGACGCCGATTTTCTGGATCACCGCCACCGCGTTCAAACCGCGCAATCTGGCAACCACAGTGCCGCCCACGGTGTTTTTCGAGCCGGAAATATCGCCGTTCGTGAAACTGTTCACCAAACGCAGCCAGTTGCGCACCGCACCAACAGACGAGGTGTACAACGCCGCCCCTTGGTGGGAACAGACGGTGTTTGATGGCGGCGAAAAGGTGGTGCGGTCTGGCAAAGGTCTTGTGCAGCCATCGGGCTATCCAAGCCGGTTCATCAACAGCCTGATCATCGCCATCACCTCGACCGTGCTGGCGGTTTCCATGGGCACGATCACCGCATACGGCTTTTCGCGCTTCAAGGTGAAGGGCGAAGATGACTGGCTGTTTTTCATTCTGTCCACCCGCATGCTGCCGCCGGTGGTGGTCGCAATTCCGATGTATCTGATGTACCGGGTGGTCGGGTTGAACGACAGCCATCTTGGGCTGATCATCCTTTATACCGCGTTCAACCTTTCGTTTTCAGTCTGGCTGATGAAGGGGTTTATCGACGAGATCCCGAAAGAATACGAAGATGCCGCCTTGGTCGATGGCTACACCCGGATGCAAGCTTTCTTCAAAATCGTGTTGCCAGAGGCGGCCACCGGTATTGCGGCGACGGCGGTGTTTTGTTTCATCACCGCCTGGAACGAATACGCCTTCGCCCTGATCATGACTAACAAAAACGCACAAACCGCACCCCCCTATATCCCCAGTCAGGTCGGATCGGGCCTGCCAGACTGGACCGTGATCGCGGCAGGCACCTTCCTGTTCCTGCTGCCCGTCGCAATCTTCACCTTCCTTCTGCGCAACCATCTGTTGCGCGGCATGTCATTCGGGGCGATCCGCAAATGAGCTTTCGTGCGTTGAACCAACGTTGGCTGATCCCTGTGGCGCAAACCGTGATGATCCTTGGCATCGTGGCGCTGTGCCAGCCTTGGGTCGAGGTGCTGCACCGCTACGGGATGATGATCATCATCGCGGGGCTGGTCAGTTTCATGATCACCACCAAAATTCCGCCACCCGAGGCCCCCACACCCGAGGCCAAAGAATGACCCAGATCGAGTTGCGCAACATCAACAAGCATTTCGGAGCGTTTCACGTCATCAACAACGTGAACCTAACGGTCAAGGACCGCGAATTTGTGGTGTTTCTGGGCCAGTCGGGCTGCGGCAAGACCACAACGTTGCGCGCAATTGCGGGGTTAGAAACCATAGATTCAGGCGAAATTCTGATCGACGGGGTGCCGGTGCAGGACACCAAGGCCGAAACCCGCGATATCGCCTTTGTGTTTCAGTCCTTTGCGCTTTACCCGCATCTGACGGTCTATGAAAACATGGCCTTTCCGCTGCGCGCGATGGGCACGGCCAAGGCCGAGGTTGACCGCACCGTGCGCCGGGTGGCAGGGGTTTTGCAGATTGGTGGCTTGCTGAACCGCAGGCCATCGGCATTGTCGGGCGGTGATTTGCAGCGGGTGGCGATCGGGCGGGCGCTGGTGCGCAACCCCCAGGCGATGTTGATGGATGAACCCATCGGGTCGCTCGACGCCAAATTGCGCGAAGAAATGCGGGTTGAATTGAAACGGCTGCATGTCGAACAAGGGTCTACCACGATCTATGTCACCCATGACCAGATCGAGGCGATGGCACTGGCGGACCGGATTGTGGTGATGCACGTGGGCGTTTTGCAACAAGTCGGCGTGCCGGAAGAGGTTTATGCCAACCCGGTCAATCTGTTTGTGGCGCAGTTTGTAGGCAGCCCGGTGATGAATGTGGCCGAGGTTGCGGTGACGGGGGCGGGCGATGAGGCGCGGGTGACCTTGGCCGGGGTTGAGGCAGGGTTTGTGTTTCCGGCAGCGTTGATCGACCAGTTACAGGCAGCGGGCGGCGCGGGCAAAGCCCTGACCTTGGGAATTCGGCCCGAGGCGCTAGAGGTCGCTTTGGCCCCGACCCACGGATTTATCGAGGCCGAGGCGCATATCATCGAACCTTTGGGATCACATGACATCATTGATGTGCGTCTGGGTCCGCAAACCCTGCGTGCGCGCACAAGATCAGGCTTTGTGCCCGGGCCGGGGACGCGCGTTTTCATCCGCGCAGACCCCGCGCGGGCGCATTTCTTTGACACCAACAGCGGAAATTCTCTGGGGATCAGTCTCTGATGGCACATATCGAACTGAAAGGTGTCACCAAGGCATTCGGTGCGGCGCGCGCTTTGCAGGGTATCAGCCTGCAAATCGCGGACGGTGAATTTTTTGTGCTTTTGGGTGAAACCGGGGCTGGCAAGACAACCATGCTGCGGGTCATTGCCGGGCTGGAAAAACCGAATGCCGGGCAGGTGTTCATTGACGGGCAGGATGTGACCAACTGGGGTGCGGCAGAGCGGGACGTGGCGTTGGTGTTGCAACAGTATTCGCTGTACCCGCGCTATACGGTGCGCCAAAATCTTGAATTTCCGTTGAAATCACCCATCCGTAAAACCGCGCCTGCCGAAATAGAACAGCGGATTGCCAAGGTATCCAAAACCCTGCGGATCGAACACCTGCTAGACCGCAAAACCGACAAGCTGTCGGGCGGCGAAATGCAGCGCGTCTCCATCGGCCGCGCCATCGTTCGGACGCCACAGGTTTTCTTGATGGACGAGCCGCTTTCGGCGCTGGACGCCAAGCTGCGGGAATCGCTGCGGGCAGAACTGAAAGATCTTCAAATGAACCTTGGCGAGACATTTTTGTTCGTGACGCATGATCAGGTCGAGGCGATGTCGATGGGTGACCGTATCGGCGTTCTGAACAAGGGTGCGCTGGTGCAGGTTGGCACCCCGCATGAGATTTACAACGATCCGGTCAACACTTTTGTCGCCCGCGCTGTGGGGTCGCCTGCGATGAACCTGCTTCCGGGCAAGTTGCAAAGCGGTCGGGCGGTGATGGGCGAAGGATTGGTGCTGGATCACCCCGCCAACCATGAAGGCCGCGACATGATCTTTGGCGTCCGGCCCGAAGATCTGCATCTGGAAGCCGGGGCTGCGGTCGAAGCGCGCGTGACGGATGTGGAAAATCACGGAGTCGAAAAGATTGTCACACTCAGCGTTGCGGACAAACTTCTGCGCGCCACTGTGCCGGTCACACAGCGCGTGGCCAAGGACGAAACGGTGCGGCTGGGCTGGAATTCAGCCCGCGTTATCGTATTCGATCAGGCCGGAAACCGCGCGCGATAGGCGGGCTCAACCTGCGGGTTGCAGAAATTGACAGGCAGGTGGCCACTTAGAATCCGCAGCGTCTCATCGGCGGCGGTATTGCCCATACGCAACATGCTGTCAGCAGTGATGCCAGCCATATGCGGCGTTAAGATCACATTATCCATCGCCCAGAGCGGGCTGGTCACGGGCAATGGCTGCACGTCGAACACATCCAGCGCCGCGCCGGCAATGCGCCGCGCTTGCAGGGCCGCAATCAACGCATCCGTATCGACAATCGGGCCACGGGCGACATTGATCAGCACCGCCCCCGGTTTCATCATGGCTATCCGTGCCGCACTGATGGCACCGCGCGTCTCGTCGGTCAGCGGACAGCACAAAACCAGCACATCCGACGTGGCGGCAAGATCGTCAAGGTCCAGCGCCGCCACCCCCGCAGGCAAGGTTTCGGGTCGCCGGGTGGTGGCCGCGACCTGCATGCCAAAGCCCTGTGCCATCCGGTGCAGCGCGCGCCCGATATTGCCAAACCCCAAAAGCCCCAGTCGCCGCCCCGCAAGATCGCCGCCGTGGTCGGCAAAGGCCCGCCCTGCGTTCCACCCCGACTGGCGCAGCGCCGCATCCATTGCGCGAAACTGCCGCAACAGCCCAATTGCGGCAAAAATCACATGCTCAGCCACGGTTGAGGCATTGGCCCCCGGCACATTGGCCACCAACACGCCCGCGTCGGTCGCCGCTTGCAACGGGATCATGTCCAGCCCCGCACCATGGCGAACAGCGGCGCGCAGGCCGGGGGCGAGGGCGAAATAGGCCGGTGGGATCGGCGCACGCACGATCAGCACAGTCGCCCCCAGCCCTTCGGCAAGGATAGCGGCAGCAGTGGGTTGCGATGCAACCTTGTAGTCACCGGCTGCAGTCAGCCGCGCGGTGACGGTCGGGTGCAGCGAATGGGTGGAAAAAATCTGCACCATCGTCAAACCACGGCTTTTTGGCCCGTAATCAAGCCCTTCCAATACCCTTCGACGCCCTGCAGATGGGTGCTCATCAGGGCCTGGGCCAGGTTGGCATCCCGCTTGTGGATAGCATCAAAAATCTGCAAGTGTTCGGCATGGCTGCGCATGCCGCGATCAGGATCCGCGAAATAGATCGGCAAGCGACGCTCGCCCATGGCGTAATAGACGCTGCAAACCCGGAAAAACACGGTGTTCTGCGTGGCGCGCACGATCTCCAGATGAAAATCGCGGTCTTCTTCCGCCAGCGGTTCGCCCGCCGCCAACCGCCGTTCTGAGCGCGCAAGTATCTCACGCAGCCGGGCGAAATTTTCGTCCGTGGCACGCAGGCTGGCCAGTTCGGCGGCCTTGATCTCGTGGATTTTACGCAGTTCCACCGCCTCATAGATCTGGATCGGGTCCAACGGCAGACCCGCCTTGGCAAACAGCGCCAGCGCTTCGACCGACGCCGCGCGGGTGGTCAGGTAGATGCCGGATTTGGCACGGCGTTCAACAATCTGCATGGCTTCTAGGATCGCCAAAGCCTCGCGGATCTGGCCACGGCTGACGGCGAAATGCTCGGCCAGCTCGCGTTCCGAAGGCGTGCGGCCCGAGTCCGTGTTGGACGAGGCATAAAGATACGCGGCCAATTCGGGGAGCAGGTTCTTTTCGGCCATGCCATCAACTTTTCTTTACATGCGCTTGCAGGAACGTCTCGGATATCGAAAAACCAAGCCCCGGTCCATCGGGGATGACGATCATACCGTCGGCGACGGCAACCGTGCCTTCGATCAGGTTGTGGATCATCGGGTTGGCACCGCAGGAATACTCCACCGTGAAGCTGGCAGGTACGGCGGCACAAAGATGCAGGCCCGCAAAAAAGCACGGCGCACCCGCCCATAGATGCGGCGCAAACCGCAGATTGAAGCTTGAGGCAAGGCTGGCGATGCGCAGGGCCTCGGTGATGCCGCCGCAAAAGGCGGGGTCGGGTTGAAAAATATCGACACAGCGCTGCATTGCAAGATCGCGGAAGGCAAAGCGCGTGGCCTCGGATTCGCCTGCGGCAATCGGCATGGTGGCTGCTGCGCGTACCTCGGCCATCCCCGGCTTGTCGTCGGCGATGACGGGCTCCTCAAACCAGGCCAGATCGCAATCGCGGACCATATGGGCAAAACGCCGGGCCTCGCCGACCGTGTAAGTGCCATGCGCATCGACGGCAATTTCCACGCCGGGGCCGAGGGCCGCGCGCGCGGCCTGCACGCGGGCGGCGGAGACATGCGCAGCCCCGTCCATCGCGCCGACCCGCATCTTCACCGCGCGAAAGCCGCCGATATCAATATAGGATTGTAATTGCGCCCCGATCCCTGTCGCATCGGCCCAGCCGCCCGAGGCATAGGCAGGCAAGCGGTCGGCTTTGCGGCCCCCCAAAAGCTGCCAGACCGGTTGGTTCAAATGCTTGCCCAGAATATCCCAAAGCGCGATATCGACCGCACTTATGGCCGCCACCGTCAACCCGCGGCGGGCGATGCTTGGCATCGCATGGCCCGCGCGCGCCGCTTGCCCCCGCGCGCACGCCGTTATAAAGCAGCTCCCAAATGGCCGTGATGTCGCCAGCGTTTAGGCCGATCAACTGCGGCGCAATCTCGTGGTTTAGCAGATGCACCAGCGCGCCGTATTGTCCGGCACTGCCCGCCGCATTCTTGCCCTCGCCCCAACCCACCAGCCCGTCATCGGTTTCAATCCGAAGGATTGCAGCATCAAACGTGGTCAGCGTGCCAAAATCGCTGCGATGTTGGCGCGCTATCTCGATAGGGATGGACACCCACCATGCCTCAACGCTTTTGATGCGCATCCGCGTCTCCTATGGAATGCGCTATCTGATCAGCGGCAAAAGGGTTTCAGCGGTGATACGCATTTGCGCATCATAAAAGTCTTCCGTCAGGACCGATGATCCGTGGTCCTGAATGAACTTCAACTGCTCGGGCGAAATATCAACCGGGTTACGTTCCACCATTTCGGGGTAGATCGCGGCAGGTGTGCGGTCGACCGGTGCCACGAATTCATTGGTCAACGCGCCGTCATAGCCAATACTGCGAAGGGTCGCGACGATGGCCTTCCAGTCCAGATGGCCAAGGCCTGCCGCAAAACGGTTGTTGTCTGCCACGTGGAAATCGAAAAGACGCTTGCCTGCCAGACGGATGGCATCATGGATATTCGATTCCTCCATATTCAGATGGTAGGCATCAAGGCAAACACCGCAGTCAGGGTGCACGGCGTCGGCCAGCGCCAAGGCCTGTGCGCAGCGGTTAAAGAAATACGTCTCGAACCGGTTCAAGGGTTCAATCGCCACTTTCACGCCAACCTTTTGGGCGTGGGCAAAGCATTCCTTAGTGGCCTCAACCACCCATTTCCATTCTTCTTCCTCTGTCGCATCGGGCACCACTTTGCCTACCGTGGCGGGGACCAATGTAATGATCTGCCCTTCAAGTTCCGACACCATGGTCAGCACCGATTTCACATAGTCCACCGACCGGGCGCGTTGGCCTTCGTCTTTGGCGGCAAGGTTACGCTCCCCCAATGTCAGCGTCACCGCACCCCAGCACCGAATACCGTGTTCCTTCAGCAGCGCACGGGTTTCTTTTACCTTGTATTGCGCAGGCTCGCCCGAGATTTCGATGGATTCGTAGCCATACTTCTTGATCCGCCGCAGCGTGACCTCCAGCGGTTCAGCCCGCATCCAGTTATGTGTTGAAAGATGCATGTTGTCCCCTTTTGTGGTTCCAAGGCGTCCTGAAGTGTAATCTGGACTGCCGGGTTATTTGTGCTTATCTGGTTAGACCAGATTATCCTGAGTCCCTGTTATCGCAAAGGCTTTCCGCGCGCAAGATTAGACAGAAAGTTCACAGAATTTACTGAAAAACATCAGTTATTACTACTAAAATCCACCAATTGCGTCGCATTTAGCTGAACCCTCCATCATCATAAATGTCAAATTTTGGTAATACCAGCTTGACGAAGACTGGCAAGCAGTAAACCATTGCGCCACACAAACGCGCGGTCTTGATCCGCAATAACCATAGGGGGATGCGATGGCTGCGACGATGAAGGGTCCGGGGATATTTCTGGCGCAGTTTGTCAGTGATCAGGCACCATACAACAGCCTTGCCTCCATTGCCAAATGGGCCGCCGGTCTGGGGTTTCGTGGCATCCAGATCCCCAGTTGGGATGCCCGGTTGTTTGATCTGCAAAAAGCCGCTGCCTCGAAAACCTATTGCGATGAGGTGACGTGCATCTGCGCCGAGGCCGGGGTCGAAATCACCGAACTTTCCACCCATCTGCAGGGTCAGCTGGTGGCGGTAAACCCGGTTTATGATGCGGCGTTTGACGGCTTTGCGCCGGCGGCTGTTCACGGCAATCCGGCGGCCCGGCAGGCTTGGGCGGTGGAGCAGATGATCTTAGCTGCCAAAGCCTCGCGCAATCTTGGGCTTTTGGCATCGGTCAGCTTTACCGGGTCGTTGGCGTTCCCCTATCTTTACCCCTGGCCACAGCGCCCCGCCGGTCTGATTGATGCGGCGTTTGCCGAACTTGGCCACCGCTGGCACCCTATCCTTGATGCCTACGAAGATGCCGGTTGCGATCTGGCTTACGAAATTCATCCCGGCGAAGACGTCTTTGACGGCACGACATTCGAGATGTTTCTGGACGCGGTGGGCGGTCACAAGCGGTGCACCATCAACTACGACCCGTCGCATTTTCTGCTGCAACAACTGGATTACCTTGAATTCATCGATATCTATCACAGCCGGATCGCCGCCTTTCATGTGAAAGATGCCGAATTTAACCCGACGGGTCGGCAGGGTGTCTATTCCGGCTACCAACCGTGGATGAAACGCGCGGCCCGGTTCCGCAGCCTTGGCGACGGGCAGGTTGATTTTATCGGCATCTTCTCAAAGTTGGCCGAGCACAACTATGACCGTTGGGCAGTGATGGAATGGGAATGTTGCCTGAAGCATCCCGAAGATGGGGCCGCCGAAGGGGCCCCCTTTATCAACAATCACATCATTCGGGTCACCGAACGAGCGTTCGATGATTTTGCCAGCGGCGGCACCGACAAAGCCTTGTTAAAGCGCATGATGGGACTCTGAAAATGCAAATTGGTATGTGCATGTTTTTGTGGACCACGCATCTGACCCACGACCATGACGCCCTGCTGCGCGACATCAAAGCCACTGGGTTCGATGGGGTGGAGGTGCCAATCTTTGAAGGCGCTCCGGACCACTATGCCCGGCTGGGCGGGCTTTTGGACGACATTGGCTTGGCGCGCACCGCTGTTGCCGCCATGGGCGATCCCGCCATGAACCTGATCGGTGATACTGCCGCGCGCGCAGCGGGTGTTTCCCATATGCGGCATGTGATTGACTGCGCGCAGGCTTTGGGGGCGAACACTCTGGCGGGGCCGCTGCATTCAACTTTGGGTCAGTTTTCGGGCCTTGGGCCGACCGCCGAAGAAGTCGCGCGTTCAATCAGTTCACAGCGCGCGATTGGCGACCACGCGGCATCGCGCGGGGTGACCGTGGCACTAGAGGCGTTGAACCGGTTCGAGTGTTATTTGGTAAACACGATGGCTGATCTTGGCGCGCATATCGACGCGGTAGGCCATCCCAACATCAAGGCCATGTACGATACGTTTCACAGCAATATCGAAGAAGCGGACCCGATAGCCGCCTTCACCAACAATTTGCGCCACATCGCGCATGTTCATATATCCGAGAATGATCGCGGTGTGCCGGGACGTGGCAATATTCCTTGGGCGGATACGTTCCGGGCCATTCGCAGATCAGGCTATGATGGCTGGCTGACGATTGAGGCGTTTGGCAGGGGATTGCCCGCCCTTGCCGCCGCAACAAAGGTTTGGCGCGATTTCGCCGAAAACCCCGAGGCTGTTTACCGGGGTGGCTATGCCCATATCCGCCGCGAATGGGACAAGGCTGCGTAAATCGCGTCCTTGTCGGGCGGGTATGTTCGGGCTTGGTCAGACGACTTAAACCGAAGAAACCGTCTTTTGCGGTGCAGAGCCAAGCGGTCTCAAATTTGTGCGCGTCCCATATCGCTAAGTGCGCTGATGAAACTTGCGAACAGTTCGCCTTGGGACGATATGCCCAGCTTGGCATAGATGTTGCGCCGGTGGATGCGCACCGTGCCCGCCGCGATGTTCAAAATGATACCGGTCGCTTCGGCAGAATGGCCTTTCAACGTATATTCAACAATTTCCCGCTCTCTTGGTGTCAGGACTTGCAAGCCGAAACTGGCAAAGGCCCGGCTAAGATCGCCCGAAGGGCTAAGCACCTCGGGCGCATTGGCCCCTTCGACAAACTGATGCAACACGTCGGACCAATGAAGCCGGATCGCAGCCTCGACCACCGGATAGATGGATTGAAACTGGATGAACTCTCGCCCGGAAAACGGCCTCTCCGCGCGCATCAGCGAAAGCACCACGGTCACATCGCCGGGCAGGCTGACGAAATAGCCGATCTCCTCTGCCAAGCCGGTCTGGATATAGTAATTGCGAAAATACTCGCCCTGATAAAACCGGTCCGGCGCAAGATCTTTTATCCTAAAAAGGCCCACAGCGGCGGGCTTGGCGCAAGCAAGATAGAACGGGTCCAGCAAGTAGGGGCCTTCTTGATACTCGCCAACGAACACCCGCCACTTGCTGGCCGGAAAATCGTCAAACAACGCCAAGGGCCGGGACGTGCCATGGTAGCCGAACACCACGACGTAACTGACAGGTGCAATCGTGCGCAGCAGGGATGCAAGTTTTTTTGGCAGACGGTCGGTTTTCATCGCCAACATCACGTCGGCAACCGCGCCTATGCCTATTCTGCCCGACATTAGCGCGTCCCTATGCAAATTGTGGTATATACACCCAATTGGAGCCTTACTACACTTTCCAAGATACTGTGGGATATGTCAAAACAATGCAAAGCCTTCAGGCGGACCCAGGTTTGACTGTTGAAACAAAGCCCATTGCAGAGTTTCGCGGGGCTGCAAAACACTACGGCGATGTCATCGCAGCCGATAATATGTCTTTGTCGATCCTGCCCGGTGAGTTTCTGTCGTTTCTTGGCCCCTCGGGTTGCGGCAAGACCACGGCGCTGCGGCTGCTTGCGGGTTTTGAGGTGCCGACGAAGGGCACCATTTTGCTGGATGGCATTCAGGTCAACGATTTGCCACCGCACAAACGGCCCGTAAACATGGTGTTTCAGCACTATGCGCTGTTTCCGCATATGAATGTGGCGGATAATATTTCCTACGGCCTGCGCCAGCAACGCCCCAAACCAGCCGCTGCTGCGATTGCCCGCAGTGTTGAGGCGACGCTTGCAACAGTCCGGATGCCCGGCTTTGGCAACCGTCGCATCTGGGAAATGTCGGGTGGCCAACAACAAAGGGTGGCCTTGGCGCGGGCGCTGATCAATCAGCCCAAGATCTTGCTGCTGGACGAACCGATGGCGGCGCTTGATCGCAAGCTGCGCCGTGAAATGCAGATCGAACTGCAAGGTTTGCAGCGCGCCTTGGGGATCACCTTTGTGCTGGTGACCCATGATCAGGAAGAAGCGCTAAGCATGTCGGACCGCATCTGCATCATGCGGGCGGGCAGGATCGTGCAGATAGGCTCGCCGCGCGATCTTTATGATGCGCCGATAAGTCGCTATGTTGCTGACTTTGTTGGAAAGTCTAACTTCTTTGACGGACGGCTTTCCAGTATTGACGGCACCATCGGCACCGTTGATTTGCTGGGCCATAGGGGTAGGGGAAAACTGGGGCCGGGCACGGCAATCGGTGCCAATGTCAGCCTGTCTGTGCGCCCCGAACAAATCGCCCTGACGCGCACAGCAGCAGCGATCAAAGTTCAGGTGAAGAACCGTATCTTTCTGGGCGAACATACCGAATACTTGGTGAACAGCCCGGCACTGGGCGATTTTCTGGTGCTGGTGTCGCGTCAGGCCGAAGCGGTCGAAGGCGCCTTTGCGCCGGGCGATGCAGCCTATGTTCACTGGCCCCCCGAAGCCGCACTGATTTTGATAAATGACTGAAAAACCACTTAGAAACAGGGAGAATGAAATGACTGACCAACCTGACCATATCTCTGCCAAGGCTTTCATGGCGGAACTTCATCGCTATCGCAAAGGCTCGGTTTCGCGCCGCCATTTTCTGGGGGTCACCGGACTGGGCATGGCAACCACAGTGCTGGGGGCGGCGATGCCCGGCCTGATCACTCGTCCCGCCTTTGCCCAAGGCAGCATCGGCGATACCGTGGTGCTGGCGACATGGCCCAACTACCACGATCCGGCAAACTTTGAGGCGTTCACTGCCGCGACCGGGGCCGCCGTTCAGGTCAACGTCTTTGGGTCCAACGAAGAGATGCTGGCCAAACTACAAGCCGGTGGCAGTGGTTGGGATGTGTTCGTGCCGACCAATTACACAATCACAACCTATGTCGAAGAAGGGCTGATCGACCCGCTCGATCTGTCCAAAGTCCCGAACTACGATGCCGCCAGCTTTGATCAGCGCTTTGCCGGGCCGGGAACTGTAGACGGCAAGCTCTATGCCGCATCAAAAAACTGGGGCACCACCGGCATGGCGGTGAACAACAGCCATACCAATGGCCGCGTTCTGACCAGTTGGAAAGACTTCTGGGATATCACCAAAGCCGAATTTACCGGGCGCACGACAGTGCATGATTATCAATTGACGACAATCGGCAATGCGTTGAAATCCTTTGGCTATTCTTTCAATTCTATCGACCTGGCAGAACTTGCCGACGCCGAAAAACTGCTGATCGAGGTCAAGCCGCACCTCTTTGCCATAACCTCGGATTACCAGCCACCGATGCGGTCGGGGGATGCGTGGCTCGCGATGTGCTGGACCGGCGACGGCAAGCAGTTGAACCGCGATATCCCGGAAATATCCTACGTTCTCGGCAAAGAGGGTGGCGAGATCTGGAGCGATTTTTACGCCATCCCGAAAAGTGCGCCGCATCTTGACGCCGCTTATGCGCTGATCAATTTCCTGCTGGATCCGGCGGTAAACTTCAAAGAGGCGATGTTCCATGGCCAACCGGTGGCGGACGCGCGGGTTGATGCGATGATGTCGGCTGAAATCATGGCCGACCCGATCATTCATCCGGCGGCAGAATTGCTGACCGCGCTAGAATTTGGGGCTGCCGCAACTCTGACAGACCCCAACCGTGCCGAGGTGATGGCCCGGTTCAAATCAGCCTGATCGCAGCCCGGTTCATGACGCCAAAGCTGATCAACAGACTGCTTCTTGCGCCAGCCGGTGTGTGGTTCACAACCATGCTCGTCCTGCCGCTGATTGTGGTTCTGGTGTTCAGCTTTGGCGAACGCGGGCAGTCAGGCGGCTATGTGCCAGCCTTTACGTTTGACCATTATCTTAATCTTCCTGCCCGCTGGAAAGCGTTCCAGAACACCTTGACGCTTGCCCCAATTGGCACGGTGATCGTGCTTTTGATCGCCTATCCGCTGGCCTACTATCTGGCGCTGATCGTCAGCCCCAAGTGGCGCACGCTGCTGTTAATTCTGGTGATCGTGCCGTTCTGGACGTCGATCCTGATCCGCAGCTATGCGTGGATATTTATCCTTGGCGGGCGGGGCATTCCGGCCGTGCTGGATATGCTGGGTCTGGAAGGCATTCGGCTGATCAACACCCCCTTCGCGGTTCTGGTGGGGATTGTGTATGGCTATCTGCCGTTGATGGTGTTCCCGATTTTCGTCAGTCTGGAGCGGCTGGACAAACGGCTGCTGGAGGCGTCTGCCGACCTTGGTTCGCCGCCTTGGCGCAGCTTTTTGCAGATCACCTTGCCGATGTCGTTGCCCGGTGTCGCGACCGGCTGCATGTTGGTCTTCATCTTGCTGATGGGCGAGTTTCTGATCCCGGCCATGCTGGGCGGTGGAAAGGTATTCTTTGTTGGCAATGCGCTGGTTGATCTGTTCTTGCAATCGCGCAACTGGCCTTTTGGCGCTGCGGTGGCTGTGGCCTTGGTGGTGGTGATGCTGATCACCGTGACAATCTACATGCGGGTCATCAAACACTGGGGCAACGGTCGCGACGACGTGTCGTTGATGTAGGGGGCAAGCATGCGGATCTATTCCCTGGCAGTTTATCTGTTCCTTTACATCCCCATCGGGATCATCGCGCTGTTCAGTTTCAGCGCTGGGCGCAACGCAAGTGAATTCACCGGATTTTCGGTAAAGTGGTATGGCGCGGCCCTAAGCAATCCCTTTGTGATCGACGCCTTGAAGACCAGCTTCAGTGTCGCCCTTAGTTCTGCCATTTTGGCTGCCGTTTTTGGCACCATGGCTGCACTGGCTTTGCAAGGCATGTCGGGCCGCATCAAGGTGGCGTTCGACGCGCTGATCTATATCGCCGTGATGATCCCCGGCATCGTCATCGGCATCAGCACCCTGATTGCCATCGTTACCGTTTTCGGCTGGTTGAACCCGGTCTTGACCGCCATTTGGCCGGGCGGCGGCCCCGCGCCACAGCTTTCGATGGGGCTGGGCACGCTGATTGCTGCGCATAGTTTGTTCAATATGGCCCTGGTCATCATCATTGTTCGTGCACGCATTTCAGGCATGGACCGCAGCTTTACCGAGGCATCGGCAGACCTTTACGCAACACCCTTTGGCACGTTTCGCCAAATTACGCTGCCGCTGATCTTGCCGGGTATCCTTGCCGGGTTTTTGCTTAGCTTCACCTTCAGCTTTGATGATTTCATCATCGCCTTTTTCGTCGCGGGGTCCAACACCACGCTTCCGATCTACGTGTTCTCGTCGATCCGTCGCGGTGTCACACCCGAAATCAACGCAATCGGCACCATGGTGCTTGCGCTTTCCCTGATCCTGTTGGTCACCGCACAGGCCTTTTTACAGCGTGGGCGCAAGACGTGACGCAGCTGTTAGGCGATCAGGTCGCTTTTCTGACCGCTGCAGGCTCTGGCATTGGCCGCGCTGGTGCGATGGCGCTGGCGCGGGAAGGGGCCTTTGCCATCGTCACCGACCGCGATCCGAAACTGGCCTACAGCGTTGCGTCGGAAATCATCGCGCGCGGTGGCAAATGCGAATCCTTCGGCCTTGATGTGTCCCGCGACGGCGATCTGACCACCGCGATAGACGCCGCTGCCGCCCGCTATGGCAGGCTTGATATACTCCATTCTCACGCGGGCGTGCAACTTTCAGGCGGTCTTTTAGAGGCCACGACAGAAGATATGGACAAATCCTGGGCGCTGAATGTCCGGGCCCATTTCGTGGCGGCCCGCGCTGCCGTGCCCCATATGAAGCGGCAAATGGGGGGTTCCATCATCATCACGGCGTCCAATTCCGGTGTGCAGCTTGACCGTGAGATGATTGCCTATGCCACAACCAAACACGCCGTCATTGCCATGGCGCGCCAGATTGCCGTTGACCACGCTCGCTATCGCATCCGGTGCAACGCCCTTTGCCCGGGCTTCGTAGACACGCCGTTCAATGATGGGTTTGAGCGGCAACTGGGTGGGCGGGATGCGCTTGAAACCTATGTGCACTCGACGATTCCGATGGGCCGTTGGGCCAAGATGGAAGAAATTGCTGAAAGCATCGTCTACCTCGCCTCCTCGCGCAGCGGCTATATGACGGGTCATGCGCTGGTAATTGATGGCGGCGAGTCGCTGTAAAACTGGCAGCCGCGCGCCCGCGCCTTATTTGCTGTCGACGTGGCCCTGCGCAGGGACATGGTGTTCCAGCGCCTTGCAGGCCTCTGGCCAAGACGGATCACCTTCGTAAAGCGCTGAGCGCAGATAGGCCCATGTCATCCGCTGAACGATGGCCAGCCGGTCCGGGTCCTCGTCATCTGTTTCTTTCGCGTCATAGCCTGCGACGCCGCCAAGCCCGTGCTTTGCCCCGATCAGGGTCAGCATCGCATCGCTACCCGGAGCGCAATGATAAGGATCGGCGTGCCAATCTGCCCCGCGTGTGGTCAGATGCGGGTTCACGTCCGCGTCGCCCATTACCACCAATGTTTGCGTCGTCATATGCGTGAAATCGGGGTTCAGGGCCGAATAATTCTCACGTGCAAATGCGCTCAGATCAGCACCACCATTGCCAGCAGCGGCCAACAAAACGCCCACCCTGATGCGCGGCTCGATCAGATTCACGTCGCTGGCCTTCGCGTCCTTTGGATCCGTCAGCCGCGCCCCAAGCAGCATGCCAACAGTCTGTGCGCCCATCGAATGCCCGACAGCGGCAATCCTGCCGTGGTCGACGCGACCCGCGATTGCCGGAACGGATGCTTCTATCTCCGCAAGCTGGTCGAGGATCAGCGTCATATCCGCCACCCGTGACCGCCAGAACAGCGGGCCTCCTGCGGCGTCGGACGGCAGGCCCGCCACCCTTGAATTCACATGCGTTGGCTGAATGACGACAAAGCCCTGTGCGGCGTAAAAATCGGCCATCGGGCCATAGCCATCCTTCGACAACAGATAAAGCGAAGGGCCATGGCCATGCGACAGCAAGATGACAGGCAGGTCGCTGCCGGTTGCGGGTGCCGTGATCCGCAGTTCCAAAGGCAGCCCTCTGCCGGGGGCGGGCAACGTGACCGGGTTGATCGAAATGGTTTGTGTCGGCAGGTTGATGGGAATGTGTCGCGCGTTGGTGATAAGGTTGTTCATGGCGTCGTCTCCTGAATTTTTCATGGCGAAACCGCAGAGGCTCGCCTATAAAGCTATAAACGGAACGTTGATCCGAACGTATTCGGAGCGCTGATCCGCTTGTAGCGATCATATATGGATCATTGATCCGTTTAACAAGGGTGATTTTGGCTATGCCGGAGTCTGGCCGATGAAAGAGGCGCGTTTGACAAAACAACCGAAGGACACGCAAGACGAGGACCGGCAGCCTAAACGGCACATCCGCGCAGATGCGCAGCGCAACGAGGATGCCGTGTTAGAGGCAGCAAAGGCGGTGTTCGCGGCAATAGGTGTCGACGCCCCCGTGCGCGAGATTGCCGCAAAGGCGGGCGTTGGCCTTGGCACGCTGTATCGCCGCTTTCCCAATCGCGCCGATCTGATCGCGGC
>JANOFE010000042.1:0-32004 GCA_031413495.1 Pseudorhodobacter sp.
GTCATCGGGTTCACTGCTTTGCCGCCAAAGCGGATTTCATAGTGAAGGTGGGTGCCAGTTGAACGGCCTGAATTTCCCATATCACCGATCCTGTCGCCACGCGATACCCTTTGTCCTACCTCGACCCGGATTTGCGACAAATGGGCGTAACGCGTCTCAATCCCAAAATCATGCTGGATCTTGATAAGACGGCCATACCCACTGTCCCAGCTGGCAAAGATCACCACGCCATCAGCCGTCGAATGCACGGGCGTGCCATAAGCGCCCGCAAGATCCGTGCCTTCGTGCATGCGGTTGCCGGCACCTTTTGGATCGCGGCGATAGCCAAAGCCCGACGTAAAGCGATAGCCGTCGTTCACCGGAATAGCGAAGGGGGCTTTGAACGCTGCCAAGCGGTAAAGGTTCATTTTGTCCAGCCCGGTGAGAATAGCATTTGCGCGAATCTCTTCTGCACTGGGGGCAGGGCCTTTGGTCGAAAGCGTCAAGGGAGACAACGGCCCACCCTGGCCAGAATAACCTTTGCGCACTTCATCCAACAAATCATCTGGAGACATGTTTGCATCGCGGAACATCTTGTCCAGCGGTTCCATCGAAATGGTTACCGCCTCTTCAAGTTTGGCGAATATTGCATCGTTGCGAAGTTCTGCCCCACGCTGCGCAATTTCCATTTCAATGACATCTTCACGGGCGTCATCGGCTGCCAATTCTTGTGTGTCGCGGTCTTTTGCTGTTGCCCCAAGCGCCGAAGTCAGGAACTCGAGTGTGGCAATGGTGTCGCGCACCCGGCCCACTTCGGTGTTCCCTGACCCACCCTGTTCTGCCAATGCCAGCGTCGCCCGCCCTGCATCGCCGCGCGCAGCATCCCGTTCCTTGATTGTCCGGCGCAGGGTATTCTGGATCACGTCGATACCAGTTTCCAATTCCCGACGGCTATCTTCAGAGGCCAGCAGACGCGCTTGCATGTCTGACACTTGATCCAGTGCAAGATTAAAGCGCTCTTGCGCGCGGGCCGCTTCTTCCGCGCGCAGATCGCGGTCAGTGGATAGGGCGTTTAGCCGCTGTTCATACAAGCCTTGCTGCATCAGCGCCTGTTCCCGTCCGGACCCCGCGCCGATTGTGTCCATCAGCATGACAGCAGTCGCCACAATCGTCCAAGCCAACAGAAAAGTACCACCTGCCAAAGCTATGGCCTGTGTTGCCGGATGCAACCGGATGAACCGAGTTTCAGTATCAGATTTCAGGAACAGACGCTGTTCCGGCAAATGCCGTTCAAGCGTTGCGTGAAGTCGATAAGAAAGGCGTGTCAGCACTGATGTCATCCATTCACTAAACAGCAGGACAGGCAGCCATGCAAACACACATGACGTCAAACCCCTTGAACTGATTAGCCAGCCAAGCACCCTATCGCAACAAATTTGACTAAATCGCACAACCGTCGCGCGATATTACGCCCATATCGGCGGGAATCTGCCGACAAAAATAAGAAGACGCAGATGACTTAGGTCTTCAAGCCGGCCCTTTGCCCGCCGTGACAAGTGGCCAATAAAAATCAGGCGGGATGCCTGCCAATGCGCGTTTTTCTTCATTAAACGGCGGTTTTAGCGCGCCATGGAAATACGTGCGAACCAAGGAGTGGAAGGCGTCTTTCGGGTCTTTGTCGTGACGCCCACACAGAAAATTGAACCATTTTGACCCATAAGCGACATGCGCCACTTCTTCGGCATAGATCGTCTCAAGGGCGGCCAAAGCACCGGTGTCGCCTGCTTTGCGAAACATTTCTATCATCGCGGGTGAGACATCAAGACCACGCGCCTCCAGCACCATTGGCACCACGGCCAACCGACCCAAAAGATCATCCTTGGTGTCGTCTGCCGCCTGCCACATCCCGGCATGTGCAGGCAAAGCCCCGTAAAAACTGCCAGACGCCTCGAGGCAATCGCAGATCAGATTGAAATGCTTGGCCTCGTCATCTGCGGCTTTCACCCAATCATCATAGTAACCTATTGGCATGGGAACATGGCTGAACCTTGCAATTATGTCCCAATGTAAATCGACCGCGTTAAGTTCAATATGGGCCAGTGCATGCAACAATGCGGCGCGCCCCGCCGCTGTTCCCGGCCTACGTCTGGGCACATCGCGAGGGTGCAAAAGTTCAGGCAAGGCTGGGCGGGCGGGCTGACTTGGGGGAAAAGCTTGGCCAATTGGCACTGGCGTACCAGCCGCACGACACGCAAACCAAGTCGCCGCATGGTGCCGCCCTAAGGCCGTTTTTTCACGCCCACCAGCCGTGGTCAAAACGTCTACAGCCATTTCTGCCAAAGAAAGCACGTCTATAATGCCTGCACAGCGGCAAGAACCGCGTCAACATGGCCCTTTACCGAAACTTTTCGCCATGCTTGTGCCACGGTGCCATGGCCATCAATCACAAAAGTCGATCTTTCAATTCCCATGTACATCTTGCCATACATGCTTTTCTGCACCCAAACGCCGTAGTCTTCGCATGTTGTGTTGTTTTCATCGGACGCAAGAATGATCCCAAGCCCATATTTTTGGCAAAATTTATCGTGGCTTTTTTCGCTATCTTTGGAAATTCCGATCACTGTCGCGCCCGCTTTGGTGAAGTCTGCCAGCCGCGCCGTAAATTCCTGTGCTTCCAAGGTGCAACCAGAGGTGTCATCCTTTGGGTAGAAATAGACGACGACTTTGGATGGGCGCAAAGATGACAACGTGATTGTTCCCGCACCATCACGGGGAAGTGTGAAGTCTGGGGCGGGATTTCCGATTGCAAGCATTGGCATCTCCTTGCTGAATGCGCTGAACTGTCTAGGGTTTTAGTTGCCTTTGGGCAAAGATAAAGGCAACCCCTTTCCAGATAGTGTGCCGCAAGACTGGATCAAACAGGACCAATGATCGACCCGCCGCAGAATACCCTTCTTTCGCCGCCTCCCGCCCGCAAGCGGCGACGCGCAGGTGCGGGCGCGTGGTTTTTCATTGTCACGATTTTGGTTTCCCTTGCCTGTGTGTTTTCCCTGCTTGCCTTGACCGGAAAACCAATCCGACTGCCCGTTTGGGCGGTGGCCGAGGTAGAGGCGCGCCTGAACCGGACGTTTTCGAATGGCGCTGCAAATGCGTCAGTTTCTGTCGGTGATATCGAAGTGATGGTTGATCGCGATTGGGTGCCCCGCCTTGCGCTGGAAGATGTGCGAATTCTTCAATTCAACGGATCTGCGCTGGTGACTTTGCCTGAGATCAGGGTCTCGTTTCATCCAAAGTCGCTTCTGAAAGGATCGTTTAATCCAGAAACATTGCGCATAGTTGGCGGACGATTTGCAATCAAGCGACGGGCAGATGGCAAGTTTGACTTTGATTTTGGCACGGCAGGCGGCGCTGGCAAGTGGGCAAGTTTTGCCGATATTCTGGATGCCGCAGACACTGCATTTTCCAACCCAACCTTTGGCCGTTTGACCCGACTAGAGGCAGAAGGCTTGACGCTCATGTTGACCGATGCCCGAAGCGGCCAACAATGGCAAGCCGGGGATGGGCGACTTGTGCTTGAAAACCGCAAAAGCGAACTGGCTGCCGAACTGAGTCTGTCGCTTGCCGTCGATCAGACCGCACCGGCCACTGTTGTGTTGACATCCATTTCGCAGAAAGCCAGTCCAGAGGCCCGGATGACGGCGACAGTCACGGGTATTGCTGCGCGGGATTTGGCAGCGCAGGTCGCCCCTCTGGCATGGTTGGGCGCGCTTGATGCCCCAATTTCGGGCAGATTTGCTGCGTCATTTGATGGGCGTGGGCAGCTTGGTCCCATGGAAAGTACGCTTGAAATCGGGGCCGGCGTCCTGCGCCCCACACCGCAAACGGCCCCAATCGCGTTTGACCGTGCTGGCCTGTCTTTGGCGTATGACCCCGATGTTGGCAGAATTGCGCTGTCTCGGCTTTCTGTGGAAAGCCCATCGTTGCGATTTTCTGCGTCAGGACAAAGTTACCTTTTTGGCCCGGATGGCGTTCAACTTGGTGGCAATTTTTTTGGGGCACCACCGGAAGCGTTCCTAGCCCAGATAAGCTTTTCAGAGGTCAGCGTCGATCCGGCCGGGTTGTTCGAGGTTCCGGTTCGTTTTTCCCAAGGGGCACTTGATCTGCGTCTAACCCTGCAGCCGTTCGCCGTTGATATTGGACAGCTGACGCTGACGGAAAAAGACCGCCAGCTTTCTTTGAAAGGTCAGCTTGCGGCTGATCCAAAAGGATGGCGGGTCGCACTTGATGTGGCGCTGAACGAGATTCAACCGGATGAATTGATTGCGCTTTGGCCGGTCCAGCTGGTGACGAAAACTCGCGAATGGCTGGCCCTGAACGTGCTGGACGGGACGCTTTTCAATGTAAAGGCAGCAGTCCGTCTTGCCCCCGCAGCCGAGCCGCGATTGCTGATGGGGTATGAGTTTTCGCAGACAGATGTCCGGTTTCTAAAAGCGCTTCCGCCCATCAAATCTGGCTCTGGCTATTCAAGCATTGAAGGGCAGACGTACAGCCTTGTACTTGAGAAAGGCTTTGTCACCCCGCCGCTTGGGGGCGATATTGATGTTGCCGGGACTGTTTTCAAGATTCCGGATATCAGCCAAAAGCCAACCGTGGCAGACATTACTTTGGCGACGAACAGCAGCCTGACGGCGTCGCTTTCGTTGCTGAATCAACCCCCGTTCGAATTTCTGACAAAGGCAAGACGCCCCGTCACTTTGGGGCAGGGCCACGCCAAGCTGGTGACCAAGCTTAGGTTTCCATTGAAGGCAAAAGTGTTGCTGGAAGACGTTGACTATGCGGTTTCGGGGCAGATATCGGATTTTCAATCGGATGTTCTGGTTCAAGGCCGCCGTATCATCGCCCCATCGCTGTCGCTGCTGGCAGATCCGAAGGGGCTTTTGATATCTGGTAAAGGGCGTTTGGGGGCCTTGCCGTTCGATGTAAAGTTTCAGCAAGAGTTTGGCCTGCAAGCCAAGGGCCGTTCCCGTATTTTGGGAACTGTAGACTTGTCGGATGTGGCCCTGCGCGATCTTGGCATTGGCTTGCCAAACGGCATGATCAAAGGCAACGGTCAGGCGTCCATCACGCTGGATTTAATCGCGGATCAACCGGCGCAAATGGTGCTGACTTCAGACTTGCAAGGACTTGGATTAAGCCTGCCTGCGCTTGCCTGGACCAAATCTGCTCAGCAGGACGGCCGTCTGGAATTGACGGCGCTGCTTGGCAAAGTACCAAACATAAACAGTCTAAGTTTTGAAGGCGCGGGGCTAAAGGCAGATGGCAACATCAGTTTGCGGGATGGGGGCGGCCTTGGTGCCGCGAGTTTTGACCGCGTGCAATTGGATGACTGGCTGGATGCAAAAGTCACCCTCGAAGGCAGGGGCGAAGGGCGGGCCGTTGGTGTAAATATCTTGTCAGGCGAAGTTGATTTGCGCCGTCTTGCCGTGACGCAACGGGAAGGCAAAGATGGAACCGATGGCCCGCTTAGCGTAAGGCTCGATCGGCTAACGGTTTCAGATGGTATTGCTCTGACCTCGTTTGACGGTAATTTTTCATCCGTTGGCGGCTTTAATGGCACATTTCTGGCCCGTGTTAACGGGTCTGCCCCGGTACGGGGAACCGTGGTGCCATCCCCCGGCGGCAGTGCTGTGCGGATTACTTCGGAAGACGCGGGCAGTGTTATGGCCGCCGCCGGGGTGTTCAAAGATGCGCGCGGCGGGGCGCTGGACTTGACGCTGACACCCACGGGTGCCGAGGGGGAATATCAGGGACGCGCGAAGATAGGTACAATTCGGGTGCAGAATGCGTCCGTTCTGGCGGAACTGTTAAGCGCCATATCCGTTGTCGGCGTCTTGGAGCAGTTGAATGGCAGTGGGTTGGTGTTCACGCAGGCCGATGTTGATTTTCGCCTGACACCCGATGCGGTCGAAGTCACGCGTGGATCCGCAATCGGTGCATCGCTGGGGGTTTCCATGGCGGGCATTTACCGCAGCGAAACGAAAGCCCTGTCGCTACAGGGTGTGATCTCGCCGATTTATCTTTTAAACGGCATAGGGTCTTTTCTGACCCGAAAAGGCGAAGGGTTTTTTGGCTTCAACTACAAGATCAGAGGTACCGCTGACATGCCCAAAATCTCCGTCAACCCCTTGTCTATCTTAACGCCCGGCATGTTCCGTGAGCTGTTCCGCAAACCTGCACCAGTGTTGCCAAAGGGAAATGGATGAAACTTTCCGATTTTGATTTTACTTTGCCGGAAGATCGGATTGCTACACGGCCTGCCAGCCCACGCACATCCGCAAAGCTGTTAGTTGCCACAGGCCATGCGATCCGCGATGCCCATGTGTTCGATTTGGTAGATATCTTTCAACCCGGCGACAGGCTTGTTCTTAACAATACCCGCGTGATCCCGGCGCGCCTTTTGGGCAATCGTACCAGAAATGGTATATCCGCCCGCATTGAAGTGACACTGCTAGAGCAGAACGAAGGCCTGTGGCGTGCGTTGGCCAAACCTTTGCGCAAGGTGCAATTGGCCGAAACAATTGTCTTTTCGGATGAGTTGAGTGCAACAGTTGTCGACCGAAGAGGTGCCGACCTGCAGCTTGAATTCAGTGTGAAAGGCGATGCTTTCGATGTGGCGCTTGGCCAGATCGGCGTTATGCCCTTGCCGCCCTACATCGCGTCAAAACGCAGCGCGGACGTGCGCGACCTGACGGATTATCAGACTGTTTTTGCACGGCACGCGGGTGCAGTTGCGGCCCCGACCGCAAGCTTGCATTTTGACGCGGATTTGTTGAAAGCCTTGGCTGAAAAAGGTGTAACTTTTACCGAAGTAACATTGCATGTGGGTGCGGGCACGTTTCTGCCGGTGAAGGTTGACGATGTCACCACGCATAAAATGCACGCCGAATGGGGCGAGGTGACGGCGCAAGCGGCAGATGAAATCAACGCGACACGGGCATCCGGGGGCCGAATTATCCCGGTCGGCACCACAGCATTGCGATTGATCGAAAGTGCAGCGGCGACTGGCCACGTTGAACCATGGCGCGGACCAACGGATATCTTCATTTATCCGGGCTATCAGTTTCGTGTGGCAGATGCGTTGATGACAAATTTCCATTTGCCAAAATCAACACTGGTGATGCTCGTCTCAGCGCTTATGGGGCAGGGTAACATAGGCAGGATCTATGATCATGCGCTTGCCAACAAATATCGGTTTTTCTCGTATGGAGATGCGTCTTTGTTAATCCCGTAGCCAGGTTTCTTGCAGTTTTTTAGGAAACCAAGCACAAGCACGCCCTTACACCGCCCGTCTGCAAAACTGATAGGAGCCGCACCATGCTGAAAGTCTTAGCCAATTCATGGCCGTTGCTGCTGGGCGTTATGCTTCTTATGGTTGGCAACGGTGTGCAAAGTTCACTTTTGGGTATCCGGGGCGCCATCGAGGGGTTTACGACCTTCGAGCTGTCGATTGTCATGTCGGCTTATTATCTTGGCTTTCTTGGTGGATCGCGTCTTGCGCCAGAAATGATCCGACGGGTTGGGCATGTCAGGGTCTTTGCGGCACTCGGGTCGCTGATATCAGCCGTTTTGGTTCTGTATCCCATGGTCATTGATTGGACAGCGTGGTCGGTCATGCGGGTGGTCATTGGATTTTCGTTTTCGGTTATCTACGTGACCGCCGAAAGTTGGTTGAACAATACCGCAACCAATGAAACGCGTGGCCAAGCCTTATCGACCTATATGATTGTGCAGATGCTTGGCATTATTGCGTCGCAAGCCTTGCTTTCGGCAGGCGACCCGACCGGGTTTGGACTGTTCATCATCCCGTCAGTTCTGGTGTCGCTTGCGTTCATGCCGATCCTTTTGGCCGATACCCCAGCGCCAACATTCAATCAGATCCGCCCGATGAGCTTTCGTAAGTTGTTTACGGTGTCACCGCTTGGCTGTGTTGGCATGTTGCTGACGGGCGGGATTTATTCCGCAATGTTTGGGATGTCGTCTGTCTGGGGGGCCCTGATCGGATTGACCATCGGCCAGATCGCATCTTTTGTTGCCGCCCTGTATCTGGGTGGCCTGTTCTTGCAGTATCCAATCGGCTGGATTTCAGACCGGCTGGACCGCCGCGTTTTGGTCTTTTGGTTGTCCGCACTTGGTGCAATCGTCATGTTGGTGGCGACAGTGGTAACACTACCTTTCAACTTATTGTTGCTTGTGGCGCTGTTGCTTGGTGGAACCATAAACCCGCTTTACTCGCTACTTATCGCCCACTCGAACGATTTTCTGGGTCCAGAGGATATGCCTGCCGCATCGGCGGGGATGATCTTTCTCAATGGTTTTGGCGCAATTTTTGGCCCCCTGGTCACCGGTTGGTTGATGGGTTTGATTGGACCGGAAGGGTTCTTCTTGTTCATTGGGGCCTTGTTTGCGGCTCTTGCAGGCTATTCTGCGTGGCGGATGAGCAGACGCACAACACCCGATGGATCCAGCGGTTATGCCGGGCTTACACCTACAGCATCGTCGCTTGCCGTAGGTGCAGTTCTGGAACGTGAACCACGTCGCAAGCGGGATGCCGCTGCCCGTTAGGCATTGCGGGGCTGGCGGCTTCCTGTCAGGCTGTAATGAAACTAGGGGTGCGGCCATGGCGGATCCGATTGATGTGCTGGATTTCTGGCTTGGCCAAGTTGGCCCAGACGGATGGTATGCTGCGGGCGACGCGCTAGACGCCGAATGCCGTGATCGTTTCGGCGACATATGGCAGGCAGCTGTTGATGGTAGTTTGGAACATTGGGTCGACGGCACAGTGGGGACATTGGCCTATTTGGTCATCTGCGACCAGCTTGCAAGAAACATGCACCGCAGCCACGCAAAGTCATTTGCAACAGATGCGCAAGCCCGTGCTGCGGCACGCACTGCGTTGGCTAACGGCTGGGACATGAATGCACCTGAACCAGAACGGCAGTTTTTTTATATGCCCTTTATGCACAGCGAGGATGTGGCTGATCAGGCCCTGTGTGTTCAACTTTTTACGGACAAAATGCCAGAAACTGGTTCAACCCAAGTCATCCATGCACGCACGCATGAGGCGGTGATTGCAAGGTTTGGCCGTTTCCCTTTCCGCAATACGGCCTTGGGTCGCGAAAGCAGCACAGAGGAGACGCAGTTCATGGCCGACGGTGGCTATGGAGCCCTGTTTAACGCAATCAAGGCGAGCCATGCACCACCTGCATAGGCCTACGTCTTTACCCGTGTTGCTTGAAAATAAAAAGTAGTTTAGTGCCAAACTACTTTTTCTGAGGAGGGAAAGATGGCTGCCCAGAACTTTGATATGATCGTAATTGGCGCAGGCCCCGGCGGCTATGTGGCTGCCATTCGCGCAGCGCAACTTGGTCTAAATGTGGCCATCGTGGAGCGTGAACATTTGGGCGGCATTTGCCTGAACTGGGGCTGTATCCCGACCAAAGCCATGCTTCGGTCTGCCGAAGTCTTTCATTTGATGCACCGCGCCAAGGAGTTTGGTCTTTCCGCAACCGGGATCAGCTATGATCTGGATGCCGTTGTTGCCCGGTCGCGTGGTGTGGCAAAACAGCTGTCGGGTGGCATTGGCCATCTGATGAAAAAGAATAAGATCACCGTGTTCATGGGCGCGGCCACGCTGCCCGCCAAGGGCAAGGTTTCGGTCAAGACCGACAAGGGTACCGACGATCTGACAGCAAAGTCCATTATCCTTGCCACAGGCGCGCGCGCCCGCGAATTGCCGGGGCTGGAGGCGGATGGTGATCTGGTTTGGACCTACAAGCACGCACTTGTTGCCAAGCGGATGCCAAAGCGGCTGTTGGTGATTGGATCTGGGGCAATCGGCATCGAATTCGCCAGTTTCTTTAACACGCTGGGCAGTGACACGACGGTGGTCGAGGTTATGGACCGTGTGCTGCCAGTGGAAGATGCCGAAGTTTCCGCTTTTGCCAAGAAGGCGTTTTTGAAGCAGGGCATGAAAATTCTTGAAAAGACCACGGTCAAGAAACTGGATCGCAACCCCGGCAAAGTGGTGGCGCATCTGGAATCCGCCGCTGGCACTACAACGCAGGAATTTGACACCGTCATTTCCGCGGTGGGCATTATCGGCAATGTCGAAGGGTTGGGGCTGGAAGCGCTTGGTGTAAAAATCGACCGGACCCATGTGGTGACGGATGAATACTGCCGCACGGGCGTGGATGGGCTTTATGCGATTGGCGATATCGCAGGCGCGCCATGGCTTGCCCACAAGGCCAGCCATGAAGGCGTGATGGTGGCGGAACTGGTGGCAGGCAAGCATCCGCATCCGATCAAGCCCAATTCCATTGCAGGCTGCACCTATTGCCACCCGCAAGTGGCGTCTGTTGGCCTGACGGAAGAAAAGGCCAAGGCCGCCGGGTTCGACATCAAAGTGGGGCGGTTCCCCTTCATCGGCAATGGTAAGGCGATAGCTTTGGGCGAGGCTGAAGGCTTTGTGAAAACCATATTCGACGCGAAAACCGGTGAAATGCTGGGTGCGCATATGATCGGGGCCGAGGTGACAGAGCTGATCCAAGGCTATGTGGTCGCCCGCCAGCTGGAGACGACCGAAGAAGACCTTATAAACACCGTCTTCCCGCACCCGACTCTGTCTGAAATGATGCATGAGGCGGTGTTGGATGCTTACGGGCGCGCCATCCATTTCTGATCAGGCCAAGGCGCCGCGCGCGATGTGTGTTCAGGTGTCCGTGCTTAGTTTTAGCCGCAGCGCAACGGGTAGAACCTTTCTTAGCCATTGCTTCCACTTGACTGACTTGTAGCGGTCGCGGCTCCAATCGACGCGACCTTGCAAATCTACTGGCAGCTTTGCGAAATTGCGATCAGATATCGAGAAAGGCTGACGCTGCACGTAGCCGTAAGAATCACGATACCAAGATCGGTGGAATGTTGTGTAAAACAGCGGCCTTAGCTTGTCTGACCGATTGGCTGCCCCCCGGTGCAGGACGCGGCCATCTGAGATCAGAACTGAACCAACATGCACTTCCGGGTCAAGGCTGCCAACGGCAAGCCCCGCTTCGCGCCCGGCGATTTTGTGTGACCCAGGCCAAACCCGCGTACAACCAGTTTCCTTGGTGAAGTTGATCAACGGTACCAGAACCGTGATCGAATAAACTGGCAAAGCAGTATCCGCCGTATTGTCCGGGCCAAACAACATGGTCGCATCGCGGTGCAAATGTTGATCGGGCGCACCGGGAAATGACGCTACCGCACTCATCGCGGCCAGTATGAAATCCGCGCCTAGAACACTTTCCAGAAAGGGCAGCAGGACCGGATTGCTGATGACCTCACGCTGCGCAAACACGCCTTCAATATCTACGGTGAAAAGCGGCCGTTTGTCGCGTTTGTTAGTTGCGGTCAAAAACTTGCGATAGCGGTCGCGGTACTGAGCATCAAACCCCGCCATCTGCTCTGCTGTAAACAGGTTCTCAACGCGGATATAGCCATTGGTGGCGAACAGGTTTTTTGCCATTTGAAGATTGTCGGCAGCCATTACACCTGAGTCGCGTTCGACCTGCGATATGGAAATGTTGGCGATTTGGTGATCACCAACAATGGCTGCACTTGCTTCTATCTGCTTCATGTCTGACATCGCATACTCCTGAAATCACAAAAAATGTAAAAACCGTATTTTAATTCCAATATTGAGCTATCGATTCGTGGGTTTTAGCAACAAAATTATGGTTGCGGGCTCAGTTCGAATAAGAAACAGCGGCTGTTTCCAATGGCACTTCGCGGCCTGCTGGAATAGAGCTTTCACATGATCAATCAACAGTTGAAAATTGCACTGATCGTCGTTGTACTTTGGGCCGCAGGTCTTGGGGCCGCCGCACAGTTTGGCAAGATAAGCGTGCTTTATGACCAGCTTGGCACACGCTATGCGGCGGACTGCGGGCCCATTCGTATGGGATTGCTGGTGTCTGTGGTGGGGTTGGTCGGGTTGATTTTTGGCACCACCGCCGGGCTTTTGGTGTCCCGCATCGGGCCGCGCCGGGCGATTGTTGCAGCGCTATGTCTGGGTGCGGTAATGTCAGCCGTGGAGGCCAGCTTTCCCGTCTATCCGATTATGATTGCCGCGCGCATTCTGGAAGGCTTGTCGCATCTGGCCATCGTGGTGGTAGGGCCGACGGTGATCGCATCGGTCGCATCCCCGCGCTATCAGGGGTTGGCGATGACGCTATGGTCAAGCTTTTTTGGCGTGACATATGCAGGTTTGGCGTTGATTGCACCGCCATTGGTGGCTTGGGGTGGCGCGGAAAGCTTGTTTTTAGCCCACGCGGGTTGGCTCGGCGCTTGTGCAGCCGTGTTGGTGGTTTTGCTGCCACCTGATCCCGAGTATTGCCCCCCTGACGGGTCTGAAAACATTGTTGGTCAACATGTCCGCATTTATTCATCGCCCGATATGGCTGCCCCGGCGATGGGCTTCTTTTGCTACACTGTGCTGTATGTCGCTTTGCTGACACTGCTGCCGCCTATGATGCCGTCTGGATATGTAGGCGTTGTTGGCACCGGAATGCCGCTTGTTTCTATCGCGGTTTCCTTAACCTTGGGGGTTTGGTTGCTTGGGTGGGTAACGCCTGTTTCCTTGGTGCAAGGGGGGTTTGCGTTGGCTGTGGTTGCCATGCTGGCACTTTGGGCCGTCTGGGGGCAAGAGCAGGCTACGGTGGGGGCGGCTTTTGTGTTGGCGGGGGCACTTGGAATTGTGCAAGGGGCAAGTTTTGCGTCAATCCCGTATTTGAATTTAACATCGTCAGACCGGGCGGGGGCTGCCGGGGCCGTCGCACAGCTTGGTAACCTTGGAACGACAACGGGCACGCCCCTGCTGGCATTGATCTTGGCGCAAAGTGGCGTCGGCGGCTTGGCCGTGTTCGTGATCCCTTTCTGTGTGGTGGGGATTGTGTTGCATTCGGTGCAAAAGCGCCGCCGAATTGTGCGCCTTTCTTGAAAAGAAACCTTGCAAAGCTGACATTGTTCATCTTTCGTTCACATTAAGCGATTGGAGACTCGGTCTGACTGGCCTATGTAGATTTTCGCGGTGCGGCGCAAAGAAGGGCTGAGGGCGGAATATGGCAGAACAGAAGTTCATCGAAGTGCGCGGTGCGCGCGAGCATAATCTGAAGAATGTGGATGTGAATATTCCGCGCGATCAACTGGTGGTGATTACCGGGCTTTCGGGGTCTGGAAAATCGTCGCTGGCGTTTGACACCATCTATGCCGAAGGGCAGCGCCGCTATGTTGAAAGTCTGTCGGCCTATGCGCGGCAGTTTCTGGATATGATGGGCAAGCCGGATGTGGACCATATTTCCGGCCTTTCACCGGCGATTTCGATAGAACAAAAGACCACCTCGAAAAACCCGCGCTCAACCGTTGGCACGGTGACCGAGATTTACGATTACATGCGCCTGTTGTTCGCGCGCGTCGGCACCCCGTTCAGCCCGACCACGGGACTGCCGATCACCGCACAGCAGGTGCAGGATATGGTCGATGGCGTGATGGCGATGGCAGAGGGCACCCGCGCTTACCTTCTGGCCCCCATCGTGCGCGACCGGAAGGGCGAATATCGCAAGGAATTTCTTGATCTGCGCAAACAGGGGTTTCAGCGCATCAAGGTCAACGGCGCGTTTCATGAATTGGAAGACGCGCCCGTTTTGGACAAAAAACTACGCCACAACATTGATGTCGTGGTTGACCGGATCGTTGTGAAAGACGGCATCCAGACCCGCCTTGCCGACAGCTTTCGCACAGCGCTGAACCTTGCCGACGGCATCGCCATTCTGGAAACCGCGCCTGCAGAAGGCGAAGGTGACCCCGTTCGCACCACTTATTCCGAAAAATTCGCCTGCCCGGTATCTGGCTTCACAATCCCCGAAATTGAACCGCGTCTGTTCAGCTTTAACGCGCCTTTCGGAGCCTGCCCGGTGTGTGATGGCCTTGGGGTGGAACTGTTCTTTGACGAACGTCTTGTTGTTCCCGATCAAGGGCTTACCCTGATGCAGGGGGCGCTGGCACCTTGGGCTAAATCGAAATCACCGTATTTTACGCAGACGATTGATGCGTTGGCGAGCCACTACAAGTTTGACAAAAAGACGAAGTGGAAAGACCTTCCCGAAACGGTCCAACAGCTGTTTCTCTACGGCTCTGGCACCGAAGAAATCACCTTCCGCTATGATGAAGGTGGCCGCATCTATCAGGTATCCCGCGTGTTTGAAGGCGTTATCCCCAATATGGAACGCCGCTACCGCGAGACGGATTCTGCGTGGAGCCGCGAAGATATGGAGCGGTTTCAGAACAACCGCGCCTGTGGCAGTTGCATGGGCTTCCGCCTGAAACCCGAGGCGTTGGCAGTGAAAATCGCTGGCCTGCATGTGGGGCAAGTGGTGAAAATGTCGATCTCCGAGGCGCATGCGTGGATCGCCACGGTGCCAGGAACCCTGAGCGGGCAAAAGAACGAAATCGCCAAAGCGATTCTGAAGGAAATTCGTGAACGGCTGGGGTTTTTGGTCAATGTTGGGCTGAATTACCTGACGCTCAGCCGCAATGCGGGCACCCTTTCGGGCGGTGAAGCGCAACGGATCAGGCTTGCCAGCCAGATCGGCTCTGGCCTGACGGGCGTGCTATATGTTCTGGATGAGCCATCGATTGGCCTGCACCAGCGGGATAACGACCGCCTGCTGACCACATTAAAAAACCTGCGTGATCAGGGCAATTCTGTGTTGGTTGTGGAACATGATGAAGAGGCAATCCGCGAGGCGGATTATGTGTTTGATATGGGGCCGGGGGCGGGCGTTCATGGCGGCTTGGTCGTCTCACATGGCACACCTGCCGAAGTGGCCGCCGATCCGGCCAGCCTGACCGGGCAATACTTGTCTGGCACGCGGTCCATTGCGGTGCCAAAGACCCGGCGCAAGGGCAACGGAAAGAAGATCAAAATTGTCGGTGCCAATGGCAACAACCTGCAAAATGTGACGGCAGAATTTCCGTTGGGGCAGTTCGTTTGTGTAACGGGCGTTTCGGGCGGCGGTAAATCGACGTTGACGATCGAGACGCTGTTCAAAACTGCGTCCATGCGTCTGAACGGCGCGCGCGAGACGCCGGCACCCTGCGAAACGATCCTTGGATTTGAACATCTGGACAAGGTGATCGACATTGATCAGCGCGCCATTGGCCGCACGCCGCGATCAAACCCTGCCACCTATACCGGGGCCTTCACGCCGATGCGTGACTGGTTCGCGGGCCTGCCCGAATCCAAGGCGCGCGGGTATCTTCCGGGGCGGTTTTCGTTCAACGTCAAAGGTGGGCGGTGCGAGGCCTGCCAAGGCGACGGGCTGATCAAGATAGAGATGAACTTTCTGCCCGATGTTTACGTGACCTGCGAGACGTGCAAAGGGCATCGTTACAACCGCGAAACGCTTGAAATTAAATTCAAAAACAAAAGCATAGCCGACGTTCTTGATATGACGGTGGAAGAAGCTCAGGGCTTTTTTCAAGCGGTTCCCAGTATCCGCGAAAAGATGGATGCGCTGGTCCGCGTCGGCCTTGGCTATATCAAGGTCGGCCAGCAGGCGACGACGCTTTCGGGTGGCGAGGCGCAGCGGGTGAAGCTGTCAAAGGAACTGTCCCGCCGTGCCACGGGCCGCACTTTGTATATTCTGGATGAACCGACAACCGGTCTGCACTTTGAAGACGTACGCAAGCTGTTGGAAGTGCTGCATGAATTGGTGGATCAGGGCAACACTGTGGTGGTGATTGAACACAATCTCGACGTCGTGAAAACCGCCGATTGGGTGATCGACATCGGCCCCGAAGGCGGCGATGGCGGGGGTGAGGTTGTTGCCACTGGCACACCCGAAAGCATCGCAAAGGTAGACAGAAGCCATACCGGACGGTATCTGAAAGATATGCTGAAAGCTCGGCGGGTTGCTGCTGAATAGATTTGCGGAATAGATTTAATGACGCATTTGGATGATGCCCATGCTGCCATGATGCAGAATGAGGATGACGATGCCGCGCGTTTGAATTTCTATTCGCTGCTCGCAGATACCGAAGTGTTCGTTATGCTCGATGGCGAAACAGATGGTGATCAAATCATCCCGCGCCTGTTTGATCTTGAAGATGGCCCGGTTGTGCTTGCCTTCGATCTGGAAGAACGGCTTGCGGCATTTGTCGGGGGGCCAGCGCCCTACGCAGCCTTGCCGGGCCGGGTAATTGCTGGTCAATTGGCGGGGCAGGGTGTCGGCCTTGGCTTGAACATCGGCACCGCAACCTCTGCGATCATTCTGCCCGCAGAGGTGATGGATTGGCTGGCAGCTACCCTGGCCACCAAACCAAAGGAAGTTGCCGCAACGCCGCAAGGCTTTTCTTACCCTTGGGGCATACCTGCGCCAGTGACAGAGCGGTTGTTGCAAAAGTTGGGTACTGCTCCTGGGCTGGCCGACGCGGTTTTGCTGGCGGAAGTGATTTATGAGCAGGGCAGGCGCGGCCATATTCTGGCAATCTTGGGTGCAGATGCTGGCGCGCAATCGGCGCTGGCTGGCGCAGTGTCAGAAGCAATAGTGTTTTCAGGCTTGGATATGGCAGAGTTGGACGTGGTTTTTCTTGATGCCAGCGACCCGCGCACGAAGACCATCGAAGCGGTGGCACTGCGCCTTGACCTGCCGAAACCTGCTGTCATCCCGGATGCAGAACCCAAAAGTCCGGGCATGGACCCGTTAAATCCTCCAATTCTACGCTAAGTGTATTGGGGTATTTGAATACCTATTTTATAAAGTATTGATTTATAACCATTATATGTAAGTTCGACGCCTTGACCTGCGACGCAACATGCGGGATACAACGCCATCTTATCTCCCGAGGGGCACGCCCTCGCATTACCTGATGGGCACCTGACATGAAAACCTTTTCCGCTACTCCGGCGGACATCGACAAAAAGTGGATCCTGATCGACGCCGAAGGCATCGTTCTGGGCCGCCTTGCGACGATCGTCGCCAGCATCTTGCGTGGCAAGAATAAGCCAACCTTCACACCGCACATGGATATGGGCGACAATGTGATCGTCATCAACGCCGACAAGGTGCAGATGACTGGCAACAAGCGCGCTGACAAACGTTACTACTGGCACACTGGCCACCCCGGCGGCATCAAGTTCCGCACGGCCGCCCAAGTGCTGGACGGTGCGCACCCCGAGCGTGTTGTGGTCAAAGCGGTTGAACGCATGATCACCCGCAACCGTCTTGGCCGTGTGCAAATGACCAACCTGCGCGTTTACGCGGCAGCCGAGCATCCACACGAGGCCCAGCAGCCCACCGTTCTTGACCTTGCGTCGATGAACCCCAAGAATACCCGGAGCGCATGATCATGGCAGAAATCAAATCCCTCGACGATCTGAAATCGGCCGTTGAAACAGTGGCACCGACCGTTGTTGTCGCAGCGCCGCGTGTATCCGTAAAAGACGCACAGGGCCGGTCCTACGCCACAGGCAAGCGCAAAGATGCGGTTGCTCGCGTCTGGATCAAGCCCGGCAATGGCAAGGTTGTGGTCAACGGCAAGACGATGGCAGATTATTTTGCCCGCCCCGTTCTGCAGATGATCCTGCGCCAGCCGTTCACTGTGGCCGGTGTAGAAGGCCAGTTTGATGTTGTGGCAACGGTTGCTGGCGGCGGTCTGTCTGGCCAAGCTGGCGCTGTAAAGCACGGCATTTCCAAAGCCCTGCAACTGTTCGAGCCTTCGCTGCGCGGCGCATTGAAAGCCGCTGGTTTCCTTACCCGCGACAGCCGCGTTGTGGAACGTAAGAAATACGGCAAGGCCAAAGCGCGTAAGAGCTTCCAGTTCTCCAAGCGCTGATCTGTCCCAGACCAAAACAAAAGGCCCGCGTCATGCGGGCCTTTTTGCTTTCTGGATCAAAAAAGAAGGGACAGTTTGACCCGGCCCTAGTCGGGGGAACAGTCGAAAAAAAAATGTCAGTCCTGCCAAAATCTCTTTGTGATTTCACTTTGGGCTTTGCCGGGCTCCAGCCCGATGTCACGTAGCAAATGGCCATCAAGTTTACCTAGGCTTTTGCGGGTCGCGCTGCGCATCTGCCATTTGGCAATTGTGAAGGCCAAATCAAATGCAATTCGCGACAACATTGGCAATCGTGCCAGCATTGCGGGGGTTAAAGTCTCAAATCTATCTGTCAGCGTCATAATCCATCACCTTTTGTGTTGATACAAATCAACCATATTGATACACTAATGATACAATATTGAGAAATCAGGTGCCAGAGGAACATTGTGACAGATACAATTTGGACCCCTGACTTATCACAATATCCCGGTCCCAAATATCTTGGGCTGTCTCGGGCCCTGCGGGATGCTATTCGCGTCGGTGATTTGGCCCAAGGCAGCCAATTGCCCACGGTGCGCGATCTTGCTTGGGCGGTTGGCGTCACCCCCGGAACGGTTTCGCGTGCGTACCAGCTGGCCACGCAGGAAGGGTTGCTTGCAGCAACTGTCGGGCGCGGCACCTTTGTGGCCTCAACCGCGCCGCGCCTTGGACCGACACAATCGCTTTATGTTGAACGCGAACCGGTCGCGGATCAAAGCCTTGTTGATATGCGATCACCGCAACTGCCCGATGTCGGACAAGCTGCAATGATTACTGACGCGATGATCCGGGTCGCCGGTGACGTGACTGTGGATTGGCTGGATTATACAAGCCAGCGATCGGAGCTATCCCTGCGGGCAGCTATTTGCGACTGGTTGCAGGATCGGGATCTGGGGCCAATTGCGCCTGATGACATTGCCCTGACGCATGGTGGCCAGAATGCAGTGTCACTTATCTTGCAATGCTGTCTGCGCGGTGACAGGCCGGTTGTTCTGACAGAAGACCTTTGCTATCCGGGTTTCAATCGGGCAGCGCGTCTGTCCCGTGCCGATGTGGTTGGGGTAGAGATGGATGCAGAAGGCATGCGGCCCGACGCATTGGAAGCCGCCTGTCGTCGCCATGGCCCGCAAATGATCTGCCTGACAGCAGAAGCGCAAAATCCAACCGCTGCCCGTATGGGTCTGACGCGGCGTGAAGAAATTGTCAAAATTGCCCGCAAATACGATGTGCACATCATTGAAGACGATTGCTATTCTGTCTCCGATACCAGCTTCCGTACCCTTCGCGCACTGGCACCGGAAAGGACATGGTATGTTGGTGGTTTTTCCAAATCCGTGTCGGCGGCGCTGCGGTTTGGCTATATCGTTTGTCCGGTTGGAATGGGCGATGCGGGGCGATTGACCGCGCAACACAGTTTCTTTGCCCTGGCGCGCCCAGTATCGGCCCTTTGTCTTGATCTGCTGACAACGGGTGCTGCGACCGAAATACGAAACCGGGTGCGCGATGACTTTGATGTCAGATTGCAATCTATGGTCACGATATTAGCGCCTTTTGATTTGCGCTGGCAAACAGGCCTGGCCTTTGCGTGGTTAAACCTGCCGTCTGATTGGCGCGCATCTGCCTTTGCGCGCATGGCCGAGGATCAGCATGTTATGGTCCGGTCGGCTGATCTTTTCGCCCTTGGCCATGGCCGCGCCCCACATGCGGTGCGCCTTGCCTTGCCGGGCGGCATTTCCCGCGGTCTGTATGAGGCAGGGCTTACTACCCTTGCAAAACTACTGCGCAATCCGCCGCAAGATACTGCCGTCTGACCTTTTTGTTGCAGATCGGACTCGGTCACGCGGAATTGTAACGCAAACTGTTGACGCAACGCGATAAAGTGCTGCACACCTTGAGATAGAGCAGAACTAACATAATGGACCCGAAAATGGGACATCAGGCATCATTTCACGCCCCTCACGGGGGCGCTGATTTTCTTGGACTACGAACAAACCGGCTGGGGGCAACGGAAATCGTCTATGACGATGGCGTGGCGCGTCGCATGGTGTGGCGCGTGTCGAGCGGTGACGGCAAAGAGGCGCGGATATCCGATGCGTTGCGCGTTGCGGTTGGATCATTGCGTGTGGTTCCCACATTGTATGGCGAACTTAAAAAGCGTGCGATCGGGATTGAACGCGTTCCGGGCTGATCCGGGCGCATTCTGAAATCTTTTGATCAAATTATGCCATTTGTCGTCAGCAACCCCTTGCGCAGTTGCGTGTTCTGCGGCTAGCCTAGCTGCAAGAACTAAAAATACGGCTGCCGATAGGGGGCATAATGGCGAAATCCACCAAGGTGGGGCGCTTCAGGGATACTGAGGCTGCCAGCGGTCTGGCGTTGATAAGCCCGACAGCGCTATACGCAATACTTATGCTGGCGGCACCGCTTGCCACAATCATCCTTTATTCGTTTATGACGGATGGCGATCTGAAGGTCATATGGGACTTCAGTTTTGGCAACTATATTGAGACATGGACGAACCGCATCTACCGATCGATCATGTTTCGGTCCCTTGCTGTTTCGATTTCCGTCACGATTGTGACGGTGCTGCTGGCCTATCCGGTTGCCTATTTCGTCAGCTTCCATGTCTCGCCATCAAAAAAATCGCTGTGGCTGTTCCTGATCACCATCCCGTTTTGGACGTCTTATCTGATCCGGGTATTTCTTTGGAAAGTGATCCTTGGCTACAATGGTGTGATCAATTCCGCGTTGATGAGCATGGGTATTATAGATGAACCTTTGACGGCGATTTCCTATAACGTTCAAGCATTTGTTGTGACGCTTGCGCATGCCTATGCCCCCTTTGCGATTTTGCCTATTTTCGTAGCCCTTGAAAAGATCGACAGATCTTTGCTTGAAGCGGGGCAAGATTTGGGTGAATCCAAATTTCGTACTTTCTTGCGGGTGACGTTGCCTTTGTCCGTTCCCGGCGTCGCGGCGGCCGTATTGATCGTGTTCATTCCCACAATTGGTGATTACGTGACGCCAAACCTGATTGGTGGCGGCAAAATCCCGATGATTGCCAATATCATCGAGGTGCTAATGCTGGTGCGCGATGACAAACCGTTGGGCTCTGCGATTGCGGTGTCGGCGATGCTGATAGTGACGTTGGTCAGCCTGCTGTTCCTGTTTTCCATCCGCAAGTATCTGAGGGCGCCAAAATGAAATCCTCAGGCTTGAAAATCTATACCATTTGCTACTTGATCTTCCTTTATGCGCCGATCTTACTGCTGCCCCTGTTCGCGTTCAACAATTCCAAGGTCATTGCGTTCCCTCTGTCCGGCTTTACCACGCAGTGGTTTGTACAAATGTGGAACGACGAAACCCTTTGGAAAGCCCTGAAAAACAGCATGATCGTGGCGTCGTCTGCTGCCATCATCTCCACCACATTTGGCGTTTTCGCGGCCCGTGCGTCCACCCGGTTTAATTTTCCCGGCAAGGGTGGCATCTTGGGGCTGATCATGTTGCCGTTGGTTTTGCCTGAAATGATCGTGGCGATGTCGTTGTTGGTCGTGTTGCTGGCTGTCGGGATTCCGCTGTCAATTTTCACCATAATTCTGGGCCATGTGTTGATCTGCACGCCTTTCGCAGTAGCGATCCTCAGTTCGGCGTTTCAGTCGCTTGATAAGTCGTTGGAGGAGGCCGCCTATGATCTTGGCGAGTCGCCTTTTTCCACATTCCGGCTGATCATCCTGCCACTGGTGATGCCGGGGGTGATTTCTAGCCTCTTGATATCCTTCACAATATCGCTGGACGAATTCATCATCGCGTTCTTTCTTGGTGGCAATGAGACAACTCTTTCCGTCTATATCTTCGGGCAGTTCCGCTTTCCGGCGAAAGTGCCTGCCATCATGGCGCTGGGGACGATTTTGGTTTGTCTGTCGATCCTGTTGCTTGCAACTGCTGAATATTTCCGTCGCCGTGGTATCGCACGCGCGGGTGGCAAAGATACCGGAGGCTTCCTGTGAGTTCTGAAAAACCTGACATGATCGAATTCCAGGATGTCCATAAATACTATGGCGACTATCATGCCCTGCGGGGGATCACCGCCAGCATAAAGGCGGGCGAATTCTTTTCGCTGTTGGGGCCGTCGGGCTGCGGCAAGACCACACTTTTGCGCACCATTGCGGGGTTTGAAGGCATCTCATCGGGTGCTGTGCTGATCGACGGCAAGAATATGGCGGGGGTGGCGGCCAACGTGCGCCCGACCAATATGGTGTTTCAAAGCTATGCGATTTTTCCGCATCTGACAGTGCAGGAAAATGTGGGCTTCGGTCTGCGCCGCGATCCGCGCACAGCGGGCGAAAAGGCCAAGGCGGTTGACGAGGCATTGGAAATGGTCGGCCTGAAAGGCTACGGCAAACGGGCGGCGCATGCTTTGTCGGGTGGGCAGCGGCAAAGGGTGGCATTGGCGCGGGCTTTGATCTTGAAGCCGAAGGTTTTGTTGTTGGATGAACCCCTGTCGGCGCTGGATAAGAAAATGCGCGAACAGATGCAGATGGAACTGATCAAACTGCAGCGGCAGGTGGGGATCACGTTCATTCTGGTGACGCATGATCAGGAAGAAGCCTTGGTGATGTCAGACCGGATCGCCGTGATGTTTGAAGGGGAGATCGCGCAGCTGGCCGATCCGGAAACGTTGTATCGGCGGCCGAATTCCAAGAAGGTGGCGGATTTTATCGGGACGATGAATTTCCTGCCCGCGAAGATTTTGTCGGAGATCGGCGGCAAGATCGAAGTTGAGGCGCAGGGATTTGGAAAGCTGTCGCTGGATGCCGGCCAAGCACCGGGAAATGGGGCGGGAAGCGAGCCGATGGTGGGGTTCCGGCCGGAAACTTTGACGATCCTGTTTGACGGGCAAACGGCGGTGGATCGGGAAAGCAATGCGACGGTTGAGGAGGTCGTTTATTACGGCGATATGACGTATTATGATGTGAAATTAGACGGCACTTCCAGTCCGATGAGAATTTCGATGCGGAACGTTTTTGGGCGGCCGGTTTTGGATATCGGGACGAAAACGAAGGTTGCATGGTCGCCGGGGGCGTTGGTTTTGTTCCGGTAACACGTGTGATACGTGGGTTAACATACTGATTTTATTGTAGTGTCTCAGTGATATTCAGAAAATTTTAACTGTGATACCTTAGGTATCACGCGGCAGCAGGCCAAGGCCGCGCAGGTAGATGCCGATGCCAGCCTCCAGCAGATCTTCGGGCGCGAAGGGGGATTTGGTGCCGGGTGCGCCGCGCGCAAACAGTTCCACCACACCGTGGCTAAGCGCCCAGATATGGGCGGAAAACATCGAGGCGGGCGGGCGTTTTTCGGGCGGGATATGTTCTGATAACTTGGCGGCAGCGCGTTCCAGCACCTCGCGCGCCTTAGTCGCAACCATCGCTGTTTCGGGATGCGCATTCAGCGAAAGACCGGATTCGAACATCGCCATATAGTGGCCAGGATACTTGCGCGCAAAGGCGAGGTAGGCGCGGCCTGTCGCCTCGAATGCCGCCAAGGCCGTGGGTTTGCCATCGTTATAGGCAAATTCCATCAGGGCGGCGAAAATATCATACCCTTGGCGTGCGGCTTCGGCGATCAGGTCTTCGCGGCCTGCGAAATGGCGGTAAACGGCGGCGGGGGTGACATCGGCCACCTTTGCCGCCTCTGACAGAGTAAATCCTTGCGGGCCTTTTTCCGTGATCAGGGCAAGCGCCGCATCGACCAAGGCCTGCCGCAGATTGCCATGATGATAGCCGCGTTTAGTCATCCTGCTTGTCGGACCACAGATCCATACCGCCACAGATCAAGGGATCAACCTTGCCAATGGCTTTGGAATCTTTACCAGCAAAATCAACAGCATGCAGGACGGTCTGAATGGCAGCAAGCCGCGCGCGGCCTTTGTCATCTGACCGGATGATTGTCCAGGGGGCGGCGTCGGTATCGGACCGGTGCAGGGTTTCGGAAATGGCGGCAGAATAGTCATCCCATTTTCCAAGGCCGTCGATGTCAATTGATGACAGTTTCCATTGTTTCAACGGGTCTTTTTCGCGATCCAAAAACCGTTTCAACTGCGTTGCACGGCCAACGTTTAGCCACAGTTTGACCAGTGTAATCCCTTCATCCACCAGCATTTTTTCGAAACTTGGCAGTTGGTTGAAGAAGGCTTCGCGTTGGTCCGGTTTGCAAAAGCCAAACACATGTTCAACGATGCCGCGATTGTACCAACTGCGGTCAAACAGCACCATTTCGCCTGCGGCAGGCAACCAGTCAACATAGCGTTGAAAATACCATTGAGAGGCTTCGCGGTCTGATGGCTTTGACAGCGCTACGATGTTGGCGACACGCGGGTTCAGGTTTTCGCGCATCCGTTCAATAGCACCACCCTTGCCTGCGGCATCACGGCCTTCAAACACCACGACAACCCGTTTGCCGCTGGCTTTTATGTCGGCCTGCATACGGACAAGCTGCATTTGCAGGATATCCATATGCGCCTCGTAGTCTTTTTTCTTGATCTCTTCCTTGTAGGGAAAAGACAAAGACAGAATGTCGTCTTTATCTGCTTTTTCAATCGTCCGGCGAACGGCTTTTGGCGCATCGTTCTGGAAGTAGCGGCTGATCGCGCCGTCGAAGGGCAGGTCCATGAGATGCATATCCTAATATATAAAGCGGTTGTTTGAGCAAGCGTAGAGCAAATTTTTGGAAAGGGGGAGTTGGATTTGGGAAGCAGTTTGTTTTCTTGGCAGATTCGACCGTTGATAAAGGCGGTTACTGAGGACCGTCTGAAAAAGGCTGCAGTGCAGCGTTTGTCGGTCCGATTGCGCATAAGCCGATAGGCGTTGGGCAAGGTCTGTGCGGCTTGGTACAATTTGGGACATCTGCCCGCGCCTGACTGGGTTGGCGCGGAAACGCGCCTGCCATTGGCAGGCAGGCGCGGGCAGATTTGACGCGTGTTAAATGTACCAAGTAAAATAACGTTCTAGTTATGCCCCGCCCGGTTGGCCGCGCGGTCGATTGCATCAACAATCAGGTTCGGGTCGGAATGATGCGGCATGTGTCCCGCCCCCGGCACGACGGTCAGTGTGGCATTGGGCAGGATTTTGGACAGCGGTCTTGCGTGAATATCCAACGGCACCGAGATATCCCTATCGCCATGAACCAATTCTATCGGCAGGGTCAGACCGGGATAGTCTGCTTGCATTGCGACAAGCTGATCGCGCAATGTGTTCACCTGTTTGCCGTTTGCGCGCAGGCTGTCGCGGCGCAGGGTCAGGCCGGAGCCGACAAACTTTTCGTAACCTGCAGGCGGATCAGACGGGTGGAAGATGCCGGTCACACTTTTGCTGAGATAATCGTCGGTTACAAAGGCGGTGATCAGCGGCACAACAAAAGCCGCCCCAACCGGATTGCCGGTTACGCGGTACAGAATGTCAATTGTGCCGGGCCATGGAAGGGTGGGGGCGGATACCAACACCAAAGCGGAAGGTGGCAGTAGGTCGGGATGCACGGCCCAAGACATTGCAACTGCGCCGCCATAGCTGTGCCCCATGACGATTGGCTGTGTGACGCCGATTTGACTGGCCGCCCTTTGCAATATGCGCGCCTGCCCAACCAAGCTGACATCGCGGTCTGGCAGCGGGTCGGTATATCCAAAACCGGGACGGTCAAAGGTGATCACCCGGTAGCGGCCTGTCAACCGATCCCGCAGATCAAACGTCATGTCACGCAGGTTTCCAAGCGCGCCGTGGATCAGGATCAAGTCCGGGCCAGAGCCTGCGATTTCGTAGTGCACCTTGATGCCGTCTACGGTGACAAATTGGCCCGAGGCGGGATAGGCCACTTCTGCAGCCGCCTCTCGCGCGGTGGCGCGTTGGGTCACGTATAGGCCAAAGCCGCAAAAAGCGGTGGCTGCAAGAAGGATACTAGTGGCCAATGTCTTCAATGTCATAGGGCGTGGTTTGGTAAATTTCGTTGATCCAGTTGCCATATAGGAGATGCGCGTGGCTGCGCCAGCGATTCAGCGGTGGCATGGCGGGATTGTCATCAGGATAGTAGTTCGCAGGCACGTTGATGGCGGTGCCCGCGGCTATATCGCGGTCATATTCCAGTTTCAGGGTTTCGCTGTCATATTCCAGATGGTTGATCAGGTAGACGGCACGGTGGGCAGGATCATCGACCATGCAGGGGCCGGTTTGGGGCGATGACAGCAGGGTGGTCAGGCCAGCTACATCGATATCGGCCTGGCGCATTTCCGTCCAGCGGCTGACGGGCAAAACGAATTCATCTGAAAAGCCACGCAGGTAGGGCGAGGCGGGGCACAGGTTTTGGTGCGGGAAACAGCCGAACGCTTTGTTCGGGAGCGCGTGTTTGGGCAGGTTGTGGAAGTGGTAGGCCAGCGCCATGCCGCCCCAGCAAACGCCAAAGGTGGAATGAACGTGGGTTTGGGTCCAGTCCATTACTTGCTGAAGCTCGGCCCAGTAGGTGACGTCCTCGAATGCCAGATGCTCAATGGGGGCGCCGGTGATGATCAGGCCGTCGAATTTTTCGCCGCTGGCTTTGACCTCGGCGAAGGATTGGTAAAAGGCAGCCATATGTTCCGATGCGGTATTTTTGGTTTGATGTTCCGTCATCCGGATCAGGTGCAGATCTATCTGCAAAGGTGTGGCCCCGATCAGGCGGGCAAACTGGGTTTCAGTTTGAATCTTTTTTGGCATCAGGTTCAACAGCGCAATCCGCAGCGGGCGGATTTCCTGCGTTGCGGCCCGTTCCGGCGACATCACCATGACGCCTTCGCCCTGCAGGACGTTAAAGGCGGGCAGGGTGGTGGGCAGGGTGATGGGCATGTCTGTTTCCTGAAGGCGAGGTGGCTGTTTAGCGAGAGGTTTGGCGGCGATCAAGCGCGAGAGCGATCAAGTTTTCGAAGTCTTGCGCGGATGTGACGCCGCGCACTTCTTCGGCGGTCACGCGGATGCCCCAGTTTTCCGCCATTGCGGCATAGCGCGGCTGGCGGTGGGCAAGGGCACGGGCGTAGGTCCAGCGCACAAAGGCGTCGGGGTCAACTTGGGTAGGGTGCAGGGTGTTTTGGCGCAGGTAGTCGGACCACGCCCGGTGCAGAAATTCGGGTTGGTAATACATCGGCTTTGGCGCGCGATCAAAGCGGGCGATCAATTCGGCGGTGTGGGCGGATGACCCCTCGATCCAGATCATCAGCATGTTGGCGGAAAGCGTGGTCAGCACTGGATCGGCGGGATCGTCGGGGTTGACCACTTCGCAGATGGAGCCGCCGCTATCGCAGATGAAATGCGGATAGCCATACAGGTCTTGCGCGCGCTGGATGTAGCGTGGCGTGTCCAGCAGGGCGGAGAGTTCGGCCTCGCGGTGCTGGGTCTGGCGGTGCAGGTAGTCGTCAAAGGCCAAGCCGCCCTTGGCGGGATCACCGGGTTTGCCGAGGTAGGTCGACAGCGGGGCCAGATTGTCGAAGGTGATGTTCGAGGTGATATAGACGGAATCCGTCATCAACAGAACGCGCAGGAGGGGAACCTTCATCGCCTCGCGCTTGAAATTGTCGGCGATGAATTCGCCCATGTAGCGGGTGCCGATGCGGTAATCGACGGAATAATGGAACCAACCCCCCGCGTCACGCAGCTGGTTGGCGAGATGCGTTTTGCCAAGGCCGGACATGCCAAACAGCAAAATGCGTTTGGCGGGGGAGGCGCGGAAATCTTGTGCGGTTGTGGAAAACATCGGTCGCCCCTTGGCTATATGCTGAGGTTGTTAGCGGGCGCTGGGCGGGAATTCACGCGCAAACTGTGGTTTGATCACTTGGAGGGGCTAGCTGTGTCAAAGCCGCAATAAAAAACCCCGCAAAAATGCAGGGTTTTTTGAAGAACAGATGCTGTCGTATCAGAAACTAAAACCAACTTTAATGCCAATCCCAAGCGCGGAGTTGTCAGTGAAATTGGCGCGCGCCACGTCCGGCGTACCGGTTTCTGGCTGCGCATCGCCCAACTTGGTATAGTTGATGCCAGCTGAAATTTTCATGTTATCGCGGGTATAGACACCTGCCAATGTTGCACCGAAACGTCCGTCGGTGGGGGCGAGTGGTGATACCAGCGGGCCGGTTGAATCTTCATATGTCAACGAGAACGCGCCCGACCATGTATCGCTGAACTTGCGCCCGACGCCTAAAGTGTAGGTGATGGTATCATCAAGATCGATTAGGCTGGACCCGCCCGTCAAAAGACCAAAAGTGGTAGGCGTCAACTGCATTTGCGACCAGTCGACCCAGCGGATTTGACCAAAAATCAACGTGTTGGCTGCAACTCCCGACTGGAAATCGAGGTTCACCGATTGGGGGGTTTTGGTGGTCGTGATGCTTGGGGTAGCACTGATGCTTTCAGTGGTGTCAAATTCATGCTCGACCGCGGAATTGTAGGTCAGCGCCACACGAAGCGCGATTTCCGGCTTTTCAAACGCTACACCAACGACGTAGCCCAGTGCCGTATCTGTATTGAGCGTAACGTTGTAGCCGCTGAGCCCGCCGTAAGCGGCACCTTGCAGCCGAATGAATGCATCGGCCTTTTGAGCGCGCAAACCGCCATGTACGGAAATAGCGTCGCTGAATTTATAACGCGCAAGTCCGGTAATCGCTGTGGCATCTGCGACTGCGGTCGTATTGCCAAGCGCAACTGATGTTGGCGCGTAAAGGACATCGGCACCGAAAGGTTGGTCGATGTTCAACGCAAACGACAACTTATCGTTGATGTCATATTTGTAGCTGAAGCCAAGTTGCGTGAAATTCGCCGCCACGTCACCGGAGGCACCACCGCCAAAGGCAGCTACATCATTGCCTGAAACGCTTGGCTGTACCAAACCGAACGACAGTTCCATATAGCGGCCTTTTTCGAAGAGCGCGCCAAGACCTTGCCCGGATCTATCAATCCCACCGGCCATTGCGCCGCCTGCACAGAGCGCGATTACACCCGCGCTGCCCAACATTTTATTCATTCCCTCATCCCCTTGTTACGCGCAACTTTATTGCTTGATCAGACGGTACGACTGCTTAACGAATCGGTCAATCAATGACGCCACGTCACGAAATCGTCATATCCTTTTGTGGTAACCGCGCCAGCATTTGCGGGCCTATTGCAGCATGCCACTGCATCTTGCGCCAATCCGGCTTGGATGGGGGTCGTTGTGATGCAGTTGCTTTCCGGTGTGGCTTTACACGGCAGCTGCTTCAATTTGTTTGGTTTTTTGGGCAGGTTCAGGTCGCACAAGTGACGTGATATGCCGCTTTCTGCATATTGGTAAAAACAAATTACCAAAATAACTAGAAATGCGCATGAAGGTCTGTTACGACGGCGCAACAGATGAGGTGCGGCGAAATAGACTTGTTTATTGCGCTTAAGCCTCTACCTAGAAGTGTAGGCCGCGTCAGATGGCCGCAAGCATAAGTCGGGAGGTCGACTCTGGAAGCTTTCATAAGCCTGTCCGGTCTTATTGACCGGATTAATCGCATATTCGCAATTGTTGCGGCAATTCTGGTTTTCCTAAGCTGTATGATCAGTGCGGGAAATGCCGCGTCGCGTTATGCGCTTAGCATCAGTTCCAACGCTTGGCTGGAAATTCAGTGGCAGATGTTTGCGGGGATTTTCCTGCTGGGCGCGCCCTATGTGTTGAAACTAAACGAACATGTGCGGGTGGATATTATCTATGGCGGGCGGTCAGACCGTACCAAGCTGTGGATCGATGTGTTTGGGATCATCTTCTTTTTGTTCCCGGCAACGGCACTGATGGCCTATATGGGTTACGGGTTTTTTGAGACGAGTTTCATACGCGGTGAGATGTCATCGAATGCGGGCGGTTTGCCATTGTGGCCGGTGAAAGCCATTCTGCCACTGGGGTTCGCGTTGCTGTTTCTGCAAGGCATATCCGAACTGATCAAGCGCATCGCAGCGCTGCAAGGTGATGATCGCATGGCCGTCACCTACGAAAAACCCCTTCAATGACACCCCGCAACGCAAAGGTCGCATAATGCTGGAATATGGGTATATGGCGCCCGCGATGTTCGCAGGGCTGGTTGTCTTTATGTTGATCGGGTTTCCGGTGGCGTTTTCGCTGGCGGCTTTGGGTCTGACCTTTGGCTTTATCGCCATCGAAGTGGGCTATTTTGACTTTTCCTTCATGCAAGCGATGCCCTACCGGGTGTTTGGCATCATGTCGAATGACCTGCTTTTATCGATCCCGTTTTTCACCTTCATGGGGGTGATACTGGAACGAAGCGGCTTGGCCGAGGATTTGCTGGAAGGCGTGGGGCAGGCGTTCGGGTCGGTTCCGGGCGGGCTTGCCTATGCGGTGATTTTCGTTGGTGCCATTCTGGGTGCTATCACCGGAACTGTTGCGGCATCAGTGATTGCGATGGGGATGATATCGCTGCCGATCATGATGAAATACGGCTATGATATGAAAATCGGCACCGGGGTGATTGCAGCGTCGGGCACGATCACGCAGGTTATTCCGCCATCTTTGGTGTTGATCATTCTGGCAGACCAGTTGGGTGTGCCGGTGGGGGATATGTATCTGGGGGCATTTGGGCCGTCGATCCTGCAGATCGCCTTGTTCACTATTTTCATCTTTCTGGTAGCGACGTTCCAACCGCACAAAGTGCCCGCTTTGCCACCAGAGGCACGCACGCTGCATGGCTGGGCGCTGGCATCCAAAGTGGCGTGGGGCATGATCCCGTCGCTGGTGCTGATCTTTCTGGTGCTGGGCACGATTTTCATGGGCCTTGCCACACCGACCGAGGCCGGGGCGATGGGGGCTGTGGGTGCGATGGTTCTTGCCGTGCTGCACCGGCGGTTCAGTACCGAACTTTTGTGGTCGGCGATGGATCAGACCATGCGCATCACCGCGATGGTTTTGTTCATCCTGATCGGGGCCACGGTGTTCAGCCTTGTGTTCCAAGGGGTGAATGGCGGGCGATGGATTGAGCATCTGTTGTCGGGCATTCCGGGCGGGCAGCTTGGCTTCCTGATCTTCGTCAACATTTTCATCTTCTTTCTGGCGTTTTTCCTCGATTTCTTTGAGATCGTATTCATCGTGGTGCCGATGCTGGTGCCCGCGGCTGAGGCGCTGGATATCAATCTGGTCTGGTTCGGCGTGCTTCTATGCGTGAACATGCAGACAAGTTTCATGCACCCGCCGTTCGGATTTGCGCTGTTCTATCTGCGTGGCATTGCGCCCCCCGAAGTGAAAAGCCGCGATATCTATCTGGGGTCGATCCCGTGGATCGGGCTGCAGCTTATCTTGGTGGCGGTGCTGATTTTCTGGCCGGAATCTGTGACCTATTGGCTGGGGCAGGATGTGCTGCTGGATGCGGCAACTGTGGGCACTACGCTGGATGCGATACCGATGCCGGAACTTGAAATACCGACACTTGATTTAGGTAACTAAGACAACGTTTTCACAGGGAGGACTACCAATGAAAAGACGGAACTTTCTAACCTCAGCCACGCTGGGTGCCGCTGCAGGCGCACTTGCCACACCGGCACTTGCGGAAAGCCACGCCACCAAGGTGGCATGGCGCTTGACCTCGGGCTTCCCGAAGTCGCTGGATACGATCTACGGCGCTGCGGAAACGTTTGCGGCCGCTGTCAAGGAGGCCACTGGCGGCAACTTTGAAATCCAATGCTTCCCTGCGGGCGAAATCGTGCCAATGCCAGAAGCATCTGACGCTGTGGCAACGGGCGTGGTGGAGATGACGCATACCGCGTCTTACTACTACTGGGGCAAGGACCCGGCGTTTGCACTTGGCACAGCGGTGCCGTTTGGCCTGAACGCGCGCGGCATCAACGCGTGGTATTACCACGGCGGCGGCATGGATTTGATGAATACCTTCTACGCCAAGCAAAACCTGATCGCGTTTCCAGGCGGCAACACCGGCGCGCAAATGGGTGGCTGGTGGCGCAAGGAAATCAACTCGGTCGCTGACCTCGCCGGGGTGAAGATGCGCATCGGCGGCATGGGCGGCAAGGTGATGGAGGCGCT
>JANOFE010000043.1:0-33525 GCA_031413495.1 Pseudorhodobacter sp.
GTGCCAGAAGCGTGGAATGCCAAAAAGGCGTTTCAACTGGATAGCCTTTTGATGCATGAGCGCTGGTGGTCCGCCGTGGCGCAAGCGTCAAACCTGCCCACCGGTTACGGCCGCACCGGGCGCTTGCAACCCTTGGCCGACCCCCGCGCGATTGAGATCGCAAAAGTCCGTCAAACCGAAGCGCAAAACCTGTGGCAGGGCCAAGCCGTCTGGGATGTTGTGCCAACCACAGACGGTGTATGGGAGCCGCAAAGCCCCTCCGGCTTTATGGTGCAAGACACCCTCACCGCGCGCCTGAACCCTGTGCAAGCCTTGGCGGCACTTGCGGCGGCAATCACGGCACTGCGCGGCGAAATCGTCATCGGCACTCACACCCCCGACGGGCCAACGATTTGGGCCACCGGGGTGGCGGGCTTGGCTGATTTATCGGCAGATGTGGCGCAACCCGTGGGCAGCGGCGTCAAAGGCCAAGCCCTGCTTTTGCGCCACGACGCCCGCAACCAGCCGCAATTGTTTGTCGAAGGCCTGCATATCGTGCCCCATGCCAATGGCACCGTCGCCATCGGCTCCACGTCTGAAACGACATGGGCCGACCCTTTCGCGACTGATGATCAACTTGATGCCCTCCACCACAAAGCCATCCTCGCCTGCCCGGCGCTTTTGGGTGCCCCCATCATAACGCGCTGGGCAGGCCTGCGCCCCCGCGCCCGCTCCCGCGCGCCAATGCTGGGCGTTTGGCCAAACCGACCCGGCCATTTCATCGCCAATGGTGGCTTCAAAATCGGCTTTGGCATGGCCCCGAAAGTGGCCGAAGTGATGGCTGATCTGGTGCTGACTGGTCGCGATGGGGTGCCGGATGAGTTTAGGGTGGCAATAAACCTCAAAGGCTGATGCTTCACCCCATCAGTCGCAATATGGCTCCCCAACTGGCAACTTTCCCCGGACCGATCTGAAAACGCCACGGGGTGGCGTTTTTCGGTCCGTTGTTCATTAGGCGGGACGCCGTTGAACAAGGGAAGTCGCGCAGCAACCGGACTTTCGGAAATTGGGCTGCGTCTGACTGGGCGGGTGCGTGAAACGCGCCTGCCTCGGGCAGTCAGGCGCGGCCCAATTTGACGCGTGTCAAATCGGGCAAGATGCACTCTTGGTTTCTATCTAGACCCTTGCCCCCCTAACGCATCGCCTCCACCCGCAACACTTGCATCAACTCGGTCAAACCCTTCACCGTGCGGGGTTCGGTCAACCGCCCGTCCGCATCGAACGCTGACCGCGAACTTGCCACCATCACTTCGGGGCCGGTCAACAACCGGGGCCGAAACGCCACCATACACAACCGCAGTGCAAACTGCGCGCGTTCGCCCCCGGCGCGGCCATCGGCGGCCGACACAATCGCCACAGGCTTGTCGCGCCAAACAGACCCCGGCACCCGGCTGACCCAATCCAGTGCGTTCTTCAACACCCCCGACAGCGACTTGTTATATTCCGGCGTCGATATCACCACCGCATCCGCCCCGCGTATCTGATCCGCCAAAAGCTGCACCTCCGCCGGAATGCCCGCCGCATCTTCCAGATCATTATCATAAAGCGGCAGGCGCAGGTCGGCCTCCACCACCTTTGCCGCGCCAAAAACCCGTGTCGCCTCAGACAGCAGCAATCGGTTGGTAGACCCCGCGCGCAAAGCGCCGCAGATCGTGAGAAGCGTCAAGTCAGTCATTTTTGTCCTTTGGATCAGGCAGCAGCACCTAGGCGCTTGGTGAAAATCAACGTTGTCGGGCGTTCAAAACCAACATGTGATGACATGCCACTTTGCACAAACCCCATGCCGCGAAAGGTGGCGTGATTTTCGGTCAATTCAACGCGCGTTGATAATTCCAGCGCGGGCAGGCCAAGATCATGCGCCCTGATCTCTGCCACTTCGATCAATCGGCGCGCATACCCCATGCGCTGCACCGCCGGATCGACCGCCAACTTGCCCAGATACAAGGCTTGTGGCCGCGGCTCCAGAAACACGCAGGCCACCGCAGGCGCACCGATGACCCAAACCTCGCCCGACACCGCCTGCGCCGCAATATCATCAGCCGTCAGATGATGCGCCGAAGAAGGCGGGTCAATCCGCCCGTCCATTCCGGCAAAGGCACGCGCAATCAGGGCACGCAAATGCGGCCAATCATAGGGGTCTTGTGCGCGTTGCGGTTTCATCAGGATGCCCTCGGTCCCCATCAGACGCCCGTCCCCTCTTTCCGTCAAGCGATGCAATATCTTGGGGATAACCCGCCGATCTGTCCTATATCCAGTGGTCGGTTGGTTGACTTGCCGCCCTCTTCGCCAGAAACTAGCTGACTGTCGGAATCACCGGGGTAATTAAGGTTGCGCTTTTCCCGCCTGCGCCTCAACGGCTTCAAAAGCTTTGTCGACCCGACGGATCTTATCATCCATCAGGGGCTGACGGGTGTTGTCGGCCCAAACGGCTGCGGCAAATCTAATCTGCTTGAGGCGCTTCGCTGGGTGATGGGCGAAAACCGCCCCACCGCCATGCGCGGCGGTGAGATGGAAGATGTGATCTTCGCCGGTGCCGCCACAAGGCCCGCTCGCAACTTTGCCGAAGTGGCGCTGGTGATCGACAATTCCGAACGTCTGGCCCCATCAGGGTTTAACGAGGCCGATCAGATCGAAATCGTGCGCCGCATCACCCGCGATGCCGGGTCCGCCTATAAGGCCAACGCGAAAGAGGTGCGCGCCCGCGATATCCAGATGCTGTTTGCCGATGCGTCCACCGGGTCACATTCGCCCGCTTTGGTGCGGCAGGGCCAGATTTCCGAACTGATCAACGCCAAACCCAAAAGCCGCCGCCGCGTGCTGGAAGAAGCGGCTGGTATTTCGGGCCTTTACCAGCGCCGGCATGAGGCCGAACTGCGCCTGACTGCCACGGAAACCAACCTTGCCCGGCTGGACGATGTGCTGGATGCCCTTGCAACCCAACTTGCCACCCTCGCCCGCCAGGCGCGTCAGGCCGCCCGCTACCGCGAAATCGGCGATGAATTACGCCGCACTGAGGGCATTTTGTTATTCCGCCGCTGGCGCGAAGCCGATCTTGCGCGGCTGGAGGCGGATGCCAACCTGCGCGACCGCCTGCTGCTTGCCGCCAAAGCCGAAGCTGCCGCGCGCATGGCCACCGATCTGCGCGCCCGCACAGATGACGCCTTGCCCCCCCTGCGCGAGGAAGAAGCCATCGCCGCCGCCATTCTGCAACGCCTGTCGGTGCAGCAGGGTACGCTCGCCGATCAAGAAAGCCGCGCACTGGCCCTGATCGACACATTGCGCGCCCGCGCCGATCAGCTTGGCCGCGACAGCGACCGCGAGGCGGGTCTGAACCATGACGCCGTTGAAACGATTGCCCGGCTGGAGTGGGAGTTGGATCAACTCACCCGTGCCAATGACGGGCATGAAGATCGTTTGGCCGAAGCCGCCGAGGCGGCACGCATCGCCGCAGCAACCCTGTCAGATCATGAAACCGTGCAAACTCAGTCTACCGAAGACGCCGCCCGCCTGTCCGCCCGCCACCAATCGGCGCAGCGTCTGCTGCATGATACCCGCACCACGGTGGAGCGGACAGAGGCCGAAGCGGAAGCCGCCAAATTGGCAGTTATCGCCGCCGATGACGCACAATCCGCCGCGTCGGAAGCCTTCGCGATAGCCGAAAGTGCCGTCGAGGCCGCCACCGCCCTTGCCGAAGCAGCCGATGACGCACTGGCACAGACAGAATCCGCCCGCGCCGACGTTCAATCGCGCGAGGCTGATGCCCGCGCCGCCCGGTCCTCCGCCGAAGGCGAAGCCAACGCTTTGCGCGCCGAAGTGGCCGCCTTGGCGCGTCTCGTGGAACGCGAAGCCTTGGCCGGTTCACAGATCATGGACCTTTTGGCTGTCGCCCCCGGCTATGAGGCCGCCCTTGGAGCCGCCCTTGCCGATGATCTGCGCGCACCGGAAGTGACCAAAGACCGCCGGTCTGGCTGGGCGCTGTTGACCGATTACCTTTCACCTCAACCACTGCCAACAGGCGCAAAACCCCTGTCAACTTGGGTCAAGGCCCCAGCCGTTTTGGCACGGCGCCTGGGCCAGACCGGCCTTGTCGCCCGCGCCGATGGCCCCCGTCTGCAACCAGACCTGCAACCGGGCCAACGCCTTGTCAGCGTTGAGGGCGATCTGTGGCGTTGGGATGGCTTGCGCGCCGCCGCCGAAGATGCCCCCTCTGCCGCCGCTTTGCGACTGCAACAGCTGAACCGCCTTGTCCAGCTTAAGCGCGATCTCGAAGAGGTGGCCGCCAAGGCGACTGGGGCCCGCCAAGCGCATGATCTGCTGCACCAACGCCTGGAAGATCTGGCCCGCGCCGATCAACTGGCCCGCGATGCCCGCCGCGCCGCCGATGCCCGCGTGACCGAAGCCAGCCGAACGGCCGCACGGGCCGAAGCAGACCGGTCCATCGCCGCAGGTAAACTGGATGCGGCAATGCTTGCCGTCACCCGTTTCGAAGATGAGGCAATGGCCGCCCGCGCCCGCCTGCGCGAAGCAGACACCGCCATCCAATCCTTGGCCGATCTCGACGCTGCCCGCGCGGCAGGCGAAACTGCCAAAGTCGCGGTCGAAGCGGCCCGTATCACCATGCTCACCCGCCGCTCTGCGCAAGATGAGCTGCGCCGTGAAGGCGAAGCCCGCACCAGACGCAGGCAAGAAGCGACAAAGGAAATCTCCGGCTGGCGACACCGTCTTGAAACCGCAGAAAAGCGGTCCACCGAACTGGCAGACCGCAAGGCCACCACGATGGATGAACTGGCCGAGGCGCTTGCCGCCCCCGAAGATATCGCCGTGCTGCGCGAAGATCTGCAAGATGCGATGCAAGCGGCTGATGCCCGCCGTGCCGCCGCAGCCGACGCGCTGGCTTTCGCTGAAACCGCCGCCCGCGATGCCCATATTGCGGAACGTGACACCGAACGCCTTGCAGGCGACGCCCGCGAAGCCCGCGCAAGGTCCGAGGCCCGCGCCGAGGCCGCATCCGAAACCGCAGCACTTGCCGAGGCGCGCATTGCCGAGGAAACCGAGGCAACACCTGCCGCATTGCTGGCAACAATCGGCTCTGACCCCGATACGATGCCAGATGCGGAAAGCTTACAGTCCGACGTAGAACGCCTGAAACGCCAACGCGAAGCCTTGGGTGCCGTCAACCTGCGCGCCGAGGAAGACGCAGTTTCGGTGCAGGTCGAACATAACACCCTGCTGCAAGAAAAAACCGATCTGGAAGAAGCGGTGAAAAAGCTGCGTTCCGGCATTTCCGCCCTAAACCGTGAAGGCCGCGAACGCCTGCTGACCGCGTTTGAACAGGTCAACGCCAACTTCGCCACGCTGTTCACGCATCTGTTTGGCGGTGGCGAAGCCCGCCTTGTGCTGGTCGAAAGCGACGATCCGCTGGAGGCCGGGTTAGAGATTATGTGTCAACCCCCCGGCAAGAAACTGGCCACCCTTTCCCTTCTGTCGGGCGGCGAGCAAACGCTGACCGCCCTTGCCCTGATCTTTGGCGTATTCCTTGCCAACCCCGCGCCGATCTGTGTGCTGGATGAGGTGGACGCCCCCCTAGATGATGCCAATGTCACCCGTTTCTGCGACCTGCTGGATGAGATGACACGCCGCACCGACACGCGGTTTTTGATCATCACCCACCATGCCGTCACCATGGCCCGGATGGACCGTTTGTTTGGCGTGACCATGGCCGAACAAGGTGTTTCCCAACTGGTGTCGGTAGACCTGAAAAAGGCCGCGGCGCTGGTGGCGTAAAGCGCTGATTTACAGGGCCGATACAGCCTTTGTTAACCAACTCCCCTTACCCCTATCCCTGCTGCGATCCTTCGCAGTGGTGGGAGGTGAGGAAACTGAACGAAATGAAATACCGGAAATGGATGGTGGCAATCGGGGCAGCGATGTTGCTGATTGCCATCATTCGCCTTTGGATCGGGATCTAATCCCGAATAAAAAGGTGACCCGGCTGAGGTACCACTCCGCCGGGTCGTTTTAGATGAGAAAACTGAAGTTTGAACTACCGATAACAAGTATCCTAGCGAAACCTTAAGCTTCCGTAAAGCGCGCCGTCAAACCATGGTTAACGCAGCACCTTGATCCGGTCATCAACTCCAACCACCCCGTCCTGTTCAATCGAACACAGCACACCGCGCAACCGCAACGCGCAATGTTCAGGGGCCACGATCCACTCCATCGCCGCCGCACCGTAGCGCGCCTTCCACTTCACGCAGCCGTCGTTTGGCTCGTCCGACACCTTCAATACTGCCGTGCCAGCTTGCAACAAGGTGCCCGCAGGAAGGTTGGCCACTGTCATGTCCAGATCGGCCACAATCGGATCGCCGGGATGTACCGTGCCAACCCTGTCACGCCAAACCAGATCAAGCACGCGGGCAGGCAAGATAGACACCTGAATACGCGGGTCCGGGCTGCCATCTGCCAATCTAAGCCAGGGATGCGTCAGCCAACGTTCCCCCGGAATGCCGCCTGCGCGCGTCATCGTCAGGTGATCAGGAAAGCTGCGCAAGCCAAAGCCCGCGCGAAAGCACAGCATCGCAATCGCCGCATCTGTTTTGGGGGCAGCCAAAACATAGGGCAGCGCCTGCCGAAGATCGTCGCTGCTGGCCTTTGTCACAATGGCGACTTTTGTACGTTCAGACCGTTCAGCATTTTCTCCACCTTTGCGCGCAAGTTCAAATCCACTTCGATCACAGCACTGATGCTGCGCAGTTGCTCCAGCATATCCGGTGCTGCAGTTTGCACTTTATCATAAAATCCTGATCGCCCCGCTTTGCCACAGACATTCAGATAGGTCGTTAATCCCAGATTGTGTTGATACGCCCCACGCTCCAGTCGAAAATCCAATCGGCCCAGCCAATCTTCTTTTCGCTGTGCATGGAAGTGTAAAAGCGGCAAATCTTCTTGAAAACCCAAAACATCTTCACGCACACCATTGATGACGACGCCGTGCAATCTTGTCTGTAAATCGGCGATGCCGGTGCGAAACATGCACTTTCCGACCGCATGGCTTAACATCCCTGTCGGCAGCAAAAAGGCAAATCGTCCAAAAACCTTTCTTCGTTCCGCGACGCGGGTTTTTCCGCGCAGCGCCGAGCGAAAGTGTCTGGCGGTGTAGATGTCATCGGTCAGGGTCGGATCATAAAGGGCTTCCCATGGTGCCAATTGGATGGCCCGCGTCTCCAAAGGGGTTTCGTCCAGAATTTCGCTGATTGGTTTGCGTGGCAAAATGAATTCGTCCACGTCAATGTGGCACAGCCAAGCCGTGTCAATCAGACTATAGCAGCGTCGGGCATTTTGGCCCTGCCGGTTCTGATGGCGCTCCGGGCGTTTCCAAGGAAATCCCGCCCAATAGGCAGCGTCGCACCGGGTGACAGTTACCCGGTCCAGTGTTTGCGCAACATCGGCAGCAGCGTCCGCCGGATCATCGAAATAAAGCCAAATCTGATCGGCCCCAAGTTCCAGATGATGCGCGACAAAGGCCAGCACCTGCTCGACCGGCGCTTTGACCGTCGCACATATGCCCCAGCGGGCCATCGTGCTACAGCGCCTCAAGAAGCTGGGTTGTCGGCCAAGCGTCAGCGGGCAATCCCAGACGCGCTTGCTCTTTTTGCACAGCACTGCGCGTGGCGGCCCCCAAAATACCATCCACTTTGCCGACGTCATAGCCCAAAGCCGCCAGCTTTTCCTGCAATGTCATCATTTGGTCCAGCGACAACGCAAGATCCGGCGCGCCTGCATCATAGGCGTCAGCCCCTTCAAGCCGCGTCGCAAAGTAAGCGGCCGTCGTCACATAAACAAAGCTTTTGTTCCACTCAAACAGCACGCGAAAATTCGGAAACGCCAGAAACGCCGGCCCTTTGCGCCCCTGCGGCAACAAGACAGACGCCTTTAAGCCGGACCCCGGCAAATCCGCCCCCCGCCCAACCACGCCCAGCGCCGCCCAGTCCGCCACCGACAGCTCTGTTTCCAGCCCGGTCTTGGCCCAATCAAGGCCATCCGGCAGCGTCACTTCTTGCAGCCAAGGCGCGCCTGCCTGCCAGCCCAGCGATTGCAACATCCGCGCCCCTGACATCAACGCATCCGGGGCAGATGTTTTCAGGCTGATCGCGCCATCCCCATCACCATCAACGCCGCGCTCCAGAATGTCCTTTGGCAGCATTTGCACCATGCCAATTTCGCCCGCCCAAGCGCCGGTGGTGCGGGCGGGGTCGAACAGGCCCTTTGCCGTCAGCTCAATCGCTGCGAATACTTGCGGCTGAAACAAGTCGGGCCGCCTGCAATCCTGCGCCAGCGTGACCAGCGCATTGCGGGTGTTAAAATCGCCCTGCACCGCGCCATAATCCGTCTCAAACGCCCAGAACGCCAGCAGGATACCGCGCGGCACACCGTAGTCGCTGGCGGCACGGTCAAACACCGCGTCCCATTCGCGCGACAATGCCGCCCCGTTGGTGATCCGGCTTTTGCTGATCAGGGCCTTTGAAAACTCCAGAAACGTCTTGCGAAACACGCCTTGCGACCGGTCCGCCTTCAGAACTGCAGGGTCCACCGATGCGCCATCAAAAAACCTGTTGATTGCCGCATCATCAAGCCCTCTGGCCAAGGCGTCGACCTTCACCGCGGCAATAAAATCCCCAAGATCCCCACCACAGGGCGCGGCGGCAACCGGTGCGGCCAACAGCGCACACAGCAGTCCTGCAACAAAACGCATCCCTCACTCCTTCGGTTATCAAAACATCAGGGCCAGCACCGCCACGCCCACCAAAAATCCAGCCCAACTGCGCCACAGCACGGCAACGCTGGCATCAATATCGCCCGGCCCCGCGTCTCGCCGCCCTTCGGGATAGACAAAGGGAAACGCGGTCATCACCCCATCATAGCTGCGCGGCCCTGACAACGACAGATCAAGCACCACCGCCATCGCCGCCTCTGGCCAGCCTGCATTGGGCGACCGATGTAGAACCGCATCGCGCAAAATCGGCGCGCGCGCATCCAACCGGCCATGCACTGCCGCAATGATCAGTGCCGTCAAACGGGCAGGGACCAAATTCAACAGATCATCAAACCGCGCCGCCGCCCAACCGAATTGCGCATAACGCTCCGTGCGGTGCCCGATCATGCTGTCAGCGGTATTGGTGATCTTATACAGCAGCAATCCCGGCAATCCGCCGATCAGAAACCAAAACGCGGGCGCTATCACCCCGTCCGAAAAATTCTCTGCCGCACTTTCAATCGCCGCCCGTGCCACCGCCGCCTCGTCCATCCCGCCGGTATCGCGCCCGACAATCATCGCCACCGACCGCCGCCCATCGCCCAGCGACAGGCGCAGGGCATCCGCCACTGCCTGCACATGCTGCACCAGACTTTTTTGCGCGAGCAGGATCGCCGCCACCAAAACCTCCAGCACACCAAAATCCGGCACCAGATGGATCAGCCAGCCCAGCAGCACGGCAGCAGCGCCAAGCACCGTCATCGCCACGGCGCCTTTCAGTTTGCGCTGCGACCTTACGTTCAACTTGGCGTCGGCAAATCCAACCGCCCGCCCCATCAACACCGCCGGATGCGGCAACTTTGACCAAAGCCATTTCGGCTCCCCCAAAGCCGCATCCAGCAACATCGCGGGCACCAGCAACAGCGCACTCATCGCCCCGTCTCCACGCGTTCCAATGCCGTCTCCAGCCGCGCCCAATCCGCAGGCGCACCCGGCAGCCCAAGCCGCACCCACCGGTTGGAATAGGGGAAAATCCGGCTCCAAATCTGGTGGCGGGCAAGGCGGTGCTGCCAACCCGCCGCATCATCGGTATCGTAAAGCCGAAACAGACTTGTGCCACCCACAACCTTGGGCCCCAGCGATACCATCAAAGCATCCAGCCGCGCCGCATCCGCCGCAAGCCGCGCCCGCGCTGCATCCGCCCAAGGCACATCCTGCAAGGCCTGCGTGCCAACCGCCAAGGCAGGTCCTGACACCGGCCATGGCCCAAGCATCTGCGCTACCTTCGCAATCATCGCCGGATCGCCAATCGCAAAGCCAAGCCGCACACCCGCCAGCCCCCAGAACTTGCCAAAACTTTTCAACACAATCACACCGGGCCGTGCAGACAGCGCAATCAGGCTTTGCATAGGCATCACATCGCAAAAGCTTTCATCAATGATGCATAAATCCGCCGTCACATCCGATGCCGCCCACACCCGCCCATCAGGATTGTTCGGATGCACCAAAACCTGCGCCTGAACCGCGATTTCCTCGCCAACATCCCACCCCGCCGCCGCAAAAGCCCGGCCATGTTCGTTATAAGTTGGCGCTTGTATGCTAACCTTTCCCGGCGGCATCAGGGCCGGAATGCGGGCAATCAGGCTGGATGCGCCGGGCGCTGCCAGCACCGCCGCCCCGTCGGGTATCTGCCAAAACTGCCGGGCGGCACGGGCCAGCGCTGCCTGCGCGCGGTCGTCGGGCAAAACAGACCAATCGCGCCCCTCAAACACAGGCAATGGGTAGGCAACCGGGTTAATCCCTGTCGAAAGATCAATCCACAGGTCCCGCGCACCCCCATAGGTGGCCGCCGCTGCATCCACCCCACCGCCATGATCGGGGGTGCCATCACCCATGGTTTGCACCAAGGATTGCGAATCGGGGGGGGCGATTCGGTGTAAGCTGCGCTGTTTCGCCAGATGAAAATAAATTTTCCAAGGCCGTTTGACCGGTATTTTCCGGGTCTTTGCCCAAGGCCGCAGGCGATGACTGCCGCCAAACCCCGTCTTTGCCCGCTCGGCGCAGGTTAAGCGGGTCTGACCAGCCTGACCGAGGCCGATGTTCCGGGTTTGGCAAGCCGTTTTTCCCCTCTGCAGCCACAGGGTTGGGGTTGAGGTGTCTTAGCATTTCCATCCTCAACAGTGAGGGTCCAGTTTGGTTACCAAAGACCTTATTCCGGCTGCCAACGCAACCAAACTGCCGGGTCTTCCATCAACTGCTTTGGCGGCACCTGTTGCCACTTTGTTAACAAACCTTAACAGAAATGCTCGGCTACGGCGGATGTTGTCATCGGTCTTTGAACAATGCCGCCCGATCATATCGGATTGTCATATTTTGCCACCTTCGCCAAGGTCCGCTGGCACGGCGGCACGCGACGATCACCGTCCTGTGCTGATGCCCCCGACAAATCCGGGGCCACCGCCGCAGGGTTTTTCTGCAAGGCCTGTTGTGGCTTGAATTTACCCCGCCATTTTTACCATGGGTTCTGTCGCTGTGCCGGGTTAGCGCCACTACCAACAGCATCCGCGAAGGCGGTCGATGCGGGTGGCCCATTGTGCTGCGTTTGGGGCAAGAACCACCAAAAACCTTCCCCGCGGGGAAGGTTTTATCGCAGAAATGTAGATTGAAAGGGGTGCGGGGTTTGTACGCAGCGTGTCTTTTTCGGCACGCCGAAACCCCTTTGAAACAGCGTTCGCACCTTGCCTTGATTTTAACCATTTGCGCATCAAATCTTAATATCAGGAGATTGCGATGCTGGAATTTTTTTCAAAAGAACTGCGTGAAGGGTTCGAGGCGGCGCGCAAAAAGCAAGACGCGCGCAAAACGCGTCTGCGGGTCCAAATTGGCAGTGAAATCTATCCCATTCTGCGCCTTTGGGAGGATGGTTTGGCAATGGACGCTGATCAGCTGCCGCACCTGCGCGGTCTGGTCGATGTCTATGATGGCGCGCGGCATCTGTCGCAGTGCCTGATCGTGGCCTCCACCGTGGAAAATGGCCAGTTGATCTGTGATTTCAAACGTTCCACCCCGGTGACCGACAAGCCACCGCTGGATTTCTGGCGTGACGAAAATGCGCCTGTCGGCTTTTTGCCAAGTCGCTAAGTCAGGGCCTTACTTCAACAATCGCGCCCAGTTGAACAGCGGCAAAAATCTCACGTATCTCTGCGTTTGAAACTGCAATGCAGCCTGCCGTCCAATCGCCTTTCAGAACCGTGGCATCGGGCAGCGCATTCGGCTGACCATGGATGAAAATATCACCCCCCGGATCATACCCTCCCGCTGCGGCGCGGTCCCGATCCGCCGCTTGCGGGTAGTCGAGCCCGACCGACAAATGATAGCTGCTTTGCGCGTTCTTGCGGTCAATGCGAAAGGTGCCTTCCGGCGTCTTGCCATCGCCTTGGCGAACTTTGGCCCCGCCGGGCGCAAAACCCAACGCCACCCGATATTCGCGCAGCGCCACGCCGTCGCGGTAAACCACCAGTCGACGCGCGGATTTTTCAACCAGAATCCGGTCAACCGGCCCCACCAATGGCGGCAACACCGGCGTGGGTGTGGGATCGGGCCGGGGCAATAACAGCGCCAGCCCGGCTGCAAGCAGCGCCAAAAACATAAGCTTCCGGCGCAACCATCTGATCATTGCAAATCGGCGAACGCGGCTTGCATCCGTGCCACGGCATCCATGATATTGGCCCGTGTGGTGGCGATGTTGAAGCGCAGAAATGTCTCGCCGCCGGCGCCAAAACTGGGGCCGTAGTTGGTGGCGATGCCGGCCGTTTTTTCCACCCGCGCGATGAATTCCGGCGCGGTCATTCCCGCCCCTGCAAAATCCACCCATGCCAGATAGGTGGCCTCTAGCGCCATCGACCGCAGGCCGGGAATGGCATTGATGCCGTCGTCAAACAACCGCTTGTTTTCCGCCAGATACCCGATCAACCCATCCAGCCAGTCCGCCCCTTCGGCTGAATAGGCCGCCGTGACCATATGCATCCCGAACGAATTCGGCGAAATGCCAAGTGCGTTCATCCGTTCGGCAAATCGCGCCCGCAGTTTGAGGTCGGCAATAATCACATTCCCGGTATGGCAGCCCGCGATGTTAAAGGTCTTGGTCGACGCCGTCATCATCACCAGCCTGTCGGCGATACCCGGTGCTACATTGGCCATGACGTGATGCTTTTTACCGGGGAATACGAGGTCGTGGTGAATTTCATCCGACACCAAGATCAGATCGTGGCGCAGACAGAAATCGGCCACGCCACGTAGTTCTTCAACGGTCCAAACCCGCCCGCCGGGATTGTGCGGCGAACACAGGATCAGCATCTTTTCCGCGCCGGTCATCTGTGCGTCCCAAGCGGCAAAATCCATCTCATACCGTCCGGCATTTTGCGCCAGCTTGCATTCCACAACGCGCCGACCCGCACCTTTGATCACCCGCGCAAAGGCGTGGTACACTGGTGTCAGCAAAATAACGCCGTCCCCCGGTGCCGTGAACGCATCAACGCACAGCCCTGTGCCATTCACCAACCCATGCGTGGTAAAAATCGTGTCAGCTGCCACATCCCAGCCATGCCGGGATTTCATCCACCATTGAATGGCCGCGGTATACTTCGAATCATCGCCGAAATAGCCGTACAGCCCGTGATCCGCCATCGCCTGCACGGCATCTTGCACAACCTGTGGTGGCTTGAAATCCATATCCGCAACCCACATGGCAAGCCCGGTCTTGGGGGATACGCCGTATAGTTTCTCCATGGTGTCCCATTTTGAACAATGGGTGCCAATACGGTTGATCTGTTCGTCAAAGCTCATTGTTGTCCTGCCTATAAGTCGCGCGGTCTGATATTCTGTAATTTATGTTATTATCAGAATAACAATCTGACATGAAAATAACAACCTATACGTTGTTCTGATAAAATGTACTTTCTAGGTATATTGTTCTATCGTGGTGCGGCGGTAACACGGTGTTACCGCCGCTCCGCCTTTCTCTTGCATCATTGCCCCCTGCGCCGTAAATCGGAAAATATGATCCGTCCCATCCTGATCCATCCCGACCCGCGTCTCAAAAAGCTTTCCGATCCGGTCACCGATATTTCGGCCGAACTGGGGAAGCTGGCCGAAGATATGCTGTCCACCATGTATGATGCCCCCGGCGTAGGGCTTGCTGCCCCTCAAGTTGGGGTGAACAAACGCATGTTTGTGATGGATTGCGTCAAAGACCCCGATCTTGCGGCGCGGCCCATGGTTTTGATCAACCCAAAGATAACGTGGGCGTCAGAAGACCTGACCATTTATGAAGAAGGCTGCCTGTCGATCCCTGACCAATACGCCGATGTTGAACGCCCGTCCGAAGTGCGGGTAGAATGGCTGGGGCTTGATGGCAAAACCTATGAAGAACAGTTTGCGGGCCTGTGGGCAACCTGCGCCCAGCACGAAATTGACCATCTGGATGGCAAGCTGTTCATCGACTATCTGCGCCCTTTGAAGCGTCAAATGATCACCCGCAAGATGGAAAAGCTTAAGCGCGAACTGGCGCGGGGCTGATGGCCACGCGCGCTTTTCTGCGCTGGCCGCACGCCTGCCTTGCCACGCCTGCAGCGCCGGTTGCCGAAATCACCGATGATGTCCGTGCGATTTGGGCCGATATGGTGGATAGCATGGATGCGATGCCCGGCTACGGCCTTGCAGCCCCGCAAATTGGCGTGCCCTTGCGGCTTGCCGTGGTCGATTGTTCCGACGCGCGCGGTCAGGCAATTTTGATGGCCAACCCCGAAATTTTGCATGCCAGCGGCCAGTTGCGCGACCATGACGAAGCATCCCCCAACCTGCCCGGCATGTCGGCTATCATTGGGCGCCCGCGCGCGGTGACCGTGCGCTATCTGAACGCAGACGGCGAAACCGAAAACCGCGATTTTGTGAACCTTTGGGCCACATCCGTGCAGCATCAGGTCGACCATCTGAACGGCCATATGTATTTTGACCGCCTGTCACCGCTAAAACGTAAGATGTTGCTGGCCAAGGCCGATAAACTGCGGAAACGCGCATGAAGATCATCTTCATGGGAACGCCCGAATTTTCTGTGCCCATCCTTGAGGCGCTTGTCACCCGACATGAGGTGATCTGCGTCTATTCCCAACCCCCCCGTCCAGCAGGCCGTGGCAAACAAGATCGTGCCAGCCCGGTACAGACCCGCGCGGCAGCGCTGGGTATTCCGACCCGCCACCCCACCAGCCTGCGCAATCCCGAAGCGCAGGCCGATTTTGCCGAACTGAAGGCAGATATTGCGGTTGTGGTCGCTTACGGCCTGATCCTGCCACAAGCCATTCTGGATGCGCCCGCCAAAGGCTGTCTGAACATCCACGCATCCCTGCTGCCACGCTGGCGTGGTGCAGCACCGATTCACCGTGCCATCATGGCCGGGGATAGGGAAACCGGCATTTGCATCATGCAAATGGACGCGGGGCTTGATACTGGCCCGGTGATGCTGCGCCAAACCACGCCGATAGGCGGGGAAGAAACCACCGCCGATCTGCATGACCGTCTGGCCCGGCTTGGGGCGGACATGATCCTGCAGGCGCTGGAAGCATTACCGCGCGCCGTGCCACAGGCGACGGCAGGTGTGACCTACGCCAGCAAAATCGACAAGGCCGAGGCGCGGATTGATTGGACCTGCCCGGCGGTTGAGGTTGACCGTCTGATCCGCGGCCTTTCCCCCTTTCCGGGTGCCTGGTGTGATATGGCGGGGGAGCGGGTCAAATTGCTGCGTTCGCGTCTGGTTGCTGGGCAGGCTGCGCCGGGTACAGTGTTGGCCAAGGGGCCGGACCATCTGGTTGTGGCCTGTGCTGACGCGGCAGTAGCAATAACCTTGGCCCAACGTGAGGGCAAAAAGCCCATGCAAATCGCTGATTTCACACGCGGATTTTCTGTGCCGGATCGGTTGACCTAAGGGCCATTCACAAACCGCCTGCGCATCCCCATATTGAGTGCAATGTAGGAGGGCCACATGCCATTTCTTCTTGTCATCATCGTTATCGGGGCCGCCGCAGGCTTTCTTGCCACGCGGATGATGAAGGTACAAACCGATGTGCCGACCACGATTGTTATCGGCATTGTCGGCTCTGTTATCGGCTGGGCGCTGATCCGGTTTTTGGTTGCCATCACCAGTTGGGCCGCGATGTTTGTGGGCGGCGTGATCGGAGCGATGGTGCTGATCTGGGCATGGCGCACGTATATTTCCAAATGATGGCCTTTATTAAGTCAGCGCTTTGATCGCATCCTTGACCTTGAAGCCTTTACCACCCGCAGCCTGCCACAACAGTTGCCCCTGCCACGCGGCAAACAGCATTGCCGCAGCCTCGCGGCCCTTGGCCCCGCCGCCAAGTTGCAAACCAAGGGTCACTTCAACGGAATGTCGCCAGGCTTTTGCCCGCTGCCGCAAGACCGCATCCCGCAGATCCATGCACAGCAGGGCAAGATCAACTGCTGCAGCCTGCCCATCTGCCAATGATTTCAACAAGGTCTGCGCACCCTTGGCCGACAAGTCTGCTGCTGCAACGGCGGTAGCGGTGGTTGCATCCAGCGCATCCCAAGCGGCCAGATGTGCCGCCCGAACCATGGCGGCCCGGCTGCCAAAGCGTTGCACCAAAGTTGGCCCGGATAAGCCAGTCGCCCGCGCAACTGACGCAAAAGCCACCGCCTTTTCACCCCCCGCCGCAAGCAATTGGCGGATGGCGGCGAAAACCTCGGCGTCGGAAACTGTTTTTGTGCGGCCCATGCAGGGATTATAACCGAATGTAAGGTTATAAACAATGCCTGTTGTTCAGCGCCTATTTGCTTTGCTTGAAGGGTGCCATCCCTGCCCGCGCCAGCGCGTCGGCGCGTTCATTCTCGGCATGCCCGGCGTGGCCCTTGATCCAGCGCCATGTCACCGAATGCCGCCCGCGTGCCGCATCCAGCCGCTGCCACAGATCGACATTCTTCACCGGGGGGCCGCCTGCTGTCCGCCAACCCTTGCGTTTCCAACCGTCCATCCATTCGGTGATACCGTTCTTCACATAGGCGCTGTCGGTGACAATGGTAATTTCGGACGGCTTCGACAGCGCCTCCAGCGCCGAAATTGCTGCCATCAATTCCATGCGGTTGTTGGTGGTCAAACCCTCGCCACCCTGCAAGGTGCGTTCTTTCACCACCGCAGCCCCATCGCGCGCCAGCATCAGCACGCCCCAGCCGCCCGGCCCCGGATTGCCCGAACAGGCACCGTCGGTATAGGCAAACAAATCGGCCATGGGTGCGTCCTTTACAGAATTGCTGTGGCGCACAGACAGGCAATGACCGCAGTGGTCAAGACACTGCGAAGGCGCATCCACCAAACGGGCGCAAATCCTTGTCGCCAAAACAGATAATCGAGGCCGAGCAGACCTGCAAACCCAACCACCAGCATCAGGGCTGCGGAAACCGGGCCATTGCCCACAAAGAAAAATGCCCAAAGGGCGGGGATCACCGACAGACTATAGCCGACTGTCGCGGTGTGCCCCGTGGCACGCGCAGCAAACCCCCACAACACGCCCGACATGAACGCTAAAATGATCGTGCCATAGACCAGCCCGACATAAGGCCCAACAAAGCGCGGGCCAAAGACGCGCAAGGCGACATCGGCAAGGTCAGGGGAAAGTTGCGTTGCAACGCTCCAACCCAGCGGTAGCAGGCCTGCCAGCCCAAGGATCAAGGCAGACCGGGGGACCTGTGTCATTGTGCGGGCCTTAGATGCAAGGCCTTACGCCGGTTCCCGCAACACGCGCGGCACCTTGAATTCCACGGCTTCGCGTGCGGTTTCCACTAGTTCCACCGTCACATCGAACCGGGCGCGGAAAGCATCAATCACCTCGGTCACCAGCACTTCGGGGGCCGATGCCCCGGCTGTGATGCCGACGGATGTGATTCCATCCAGCGCGCGCCAGTCGATGTCCACCGCCCGCTGCACAAGTTGCGCATAGGCGCAGCCCGCAGAACGGCCAACCTCGACCAAACGCAGCGAATTGCTGGAATTGGGCGCACCGATCACCAAGAGCGCATCTATTTTGCCCGCAATGGCCTTCACCGACCCTTGCCGGTTGGTGGTGGCATAGCAGATATCTTCCTTGTGCGGGCCAATGATACCCGGATACCGGGCCTGCAATGCCGCCACGATGCCCGCCGTGTCATCCACCGACAGCGTGGTTTGGGTGATATAGGCAAGACGGGCCGCATCCCGAACCTCAAGCTGTGCAACATCGGCTTCGGTTTCCACCAACAGCACTTCGCCGGGCGGCAACTGGCCCATGGTGCCGATGGTTTCGGGGTGGCCCTTGTGGCCGATCATCACCATTTGCAGACCGGCCTCAAAATGCCGCTCCGCCTCGATATGGACCTTGCTGACCAAGGGGCAGGTGGCATCGACAAACACCATTTCGCGACGAAGCGCCTCGGCTGGCACGGCTTTGGGCACACCGTGGGCCGAAAAGATCACCGGGCGGCCTTCGGGCACATCCTCCAGTTCTTCGACAAAAACCGCGCCAAGCGCGCGCAAACCGTCGACCACATATTTGTTATGCACAATCTCATGGCGCACATACACGGGTGCCCCCCATTTCACGATGGCCATTTCCACGATCTTGATCGCCCGGTCCACACCTGCGCAAAACCCACGCGGGGCGGCAAGGTACAGGGTCAGGGGCGGCTTTGTGGTCATACTATCCTCACGCGCTTTGCCAAGAAATAGGGCGAAGGCCAACCAAGGTCTACCCCTGACGATGCGGGCCATCAGGCCATGAAAAAACCGGGATGCGGTGATGCAACCCGGCAGGTTCGTGCAATCGGAAAGGTCTTACTTCGCCTCGACCGACATTTCTTCCCGCTCCAACCGTGGCTCGCGCGGAGGGCGACCGATCACATCGCGCAATTCATCAAGTTCGATAAAGTTATCGGCTTGGCGGCGCAATTCATCTGCGATCATCGGCGGCTGGCTGCGGATGGTGGATACAACCGACACGCGCACGCCTTGGCGCTGCAGGCTTTCGATCAGGGGCCGAAAATCGCCGTCACCCGAGAAGATCACAATATGGTCAACCCGCGGGGCAAGTTCCATGGCATCGACGGCAAGTTCGATATCCATATTGCCCTTAACCTTACGTCGGCCCTGGCTGTCTGTGTACTCCTTGGCGGGTTTAGTCACCATGGTGAAGCCATTGTAATTCAGCCAATCCACCAGTGGGCGGATCGGGGAATATTCGTCATTCTCTAACAGGGCGGTGTAGTAGAAGGCGCGCAAAAGTTTGCCCCGGCGCATGAATTCAGACCGTAACAGCTTGTAATCTATATCAAAACCTAGTGCCTTTGCAGCGGCATAAAGGTTCGATCCGTCGATGAACAGCGCAAGCCGTTCGTCTTTATAAAACATAACTTCGTCCCTTCAAAATGCCATTCGCCAATCGATTTTCCGTGAGTGGACTATCTGGATGTCGTCAAATACGACTGGGGAATAGCGGGAATATCGGCCAATTATTCCCCAAAGCAAGTATTTCTATACGGAAGTGTAACATTTGCGATGATACAAACAAAGGTTGCCCTTCTTGCATTCGGTGCAAATCTGCCCTTTGACGGCATGACACCCGATCAGACACTGCGCGCGGCGGTAACACGCTTCCCTAAGGTCAATTTGGGCGTATCTCACCTGAGCCGGCTTTTTGCAACACCTTGTTTTCCCGCAGGCGCTGGCCCCGACTATGTGAATGGGGCAGCTCTACTTCAGGTTGAAGGTGACATGTCAGCAGATGCGCTTTTGGCGCGGCTTCATCAGATTGAGGCGATGTTCGGGCGCAAACGCAACAGTCGTTGGGGAATGCGGACGCTGGACATAGATCTGTTGGCGTTAGGCGATTTGATCTTGCCTGACGTCGACACGCACTCACACTGGCGCAATCTTGACCCGTCACTGCAACGCCGTGCAGCGCCAGACCAGTTGATCTTGCCGCATCCAAGAATGCAGGACCGCGCGTTTGTGCTGGTGCCATTGGCAGATGTGGCACCTGATTGGTGCCATCCGGTGCTAAACCTGACCGTTAGCCAAATGATCGGCCGTTTGCCTGCCGCCGATCTGGCTGAAGTGCGCCCGCTTTAGACCGCGCCCATGGGTGGATTCAAGGCTTGTCAAGCCATTTCACAGCGCTTACATACGCGACTTCTATTCATAGCCCGCATTGGAGTATCCCATGGCCCGCGTGACGGTCGAAGATTGCGTTGACAAAGTCCCGAACCGGTTCGAACTGGTGATGCTTGCGGCCCACCGGGCGCGTGAAATTCAAGCCGGGTCTGCCGTGACGGTAGACCGGGACAACGACAAAAACCCTGTCGTATCCCTGCGCGAGATTGCCGATGAAACCCAGAGTGCCGAAAGCCTGCGCGAGCGGATGATCGAAAGCTACCAGACCCAGATCGAGGTCGATGAGCCGGAAGATGATCAAATGGCGCTTTTGATGGGCGGTGAGGTTGACCGCCCGATGACCGATGATATGTCTGAAGAAAAGCTGTTGCGCGCCCTGATGGAAGCCCAAGGCGATAACTGAAACGGGAATGCCCCGACAGGATGCGACGAGGATGATCGACGTTGAAGACCTGATCGCCCTCGTCCGCAATTACAACCCGCGCACAAATGAGGGTCTGATCCGTCGGGCCTATGATTACGGCCTGAAGATGCATGAAGGCCAATTGCGCCATTCGGGCGAGCCGTATTTTACCCATCCGGTTGCCGTGGCGGCGATTTTGACCGAACAGCGGCTGGATGATGCAACCATCATCACCGCCCTGCTGCATGACACCATCGAAGATACCAAATCCACCTATACCGAGGTTGCCCGCCTGTTTGGTGACGAGGTGGCAAAGCTGGTTGATGGTGTGACCAAGCTGACCAATCTGCAGCTGTCCTCTGCCCAAGCCATGCAGGCTGAAAACTTTCGCAAGCTGTTCATGGCGATGTCCGAAGATTTGCGGGTGATTCTGGTCAAACTGGCCGACCGTTTGCACAATATGCGCACCATCAAATCCATGCGCGCCGAAAAACAGGCGCAAAAAGCGCGCGAGACGATGGAGATCTTTGCCCCACTTGCTGGCCGCATGGGCATGCAGTGGATGCGCGAGGAACTGGAAGACCTTGCCTTCAAGGTGCTGAACCCTGATGCGCGCAATTCGCTGATCCGGCGGTTTATTACCTTGCAGCGCGAAACCGGCGATGTGGTGCACAAGATCACCGCCGATATCAGGGCGGAGTTGGAACGCGCCAAAATCGACGCTGATGTGTTTGGTCGCGCGAAAAAGCCCTATTCCGTCTGGCGCAAGATGCAGGAAAAGGATCTGGCGTTTTCGCGCCTGTCCGACATTTACGGCTTTCGCATCATCGCCGCGTCCGAGGCGGATTGTTACCGCATCCTTGGCGTCATTCACCAACGCTGGCGTGCCGTGCCGGGGCGGTTCAAGGATTACATCAGTCAGCCGAAAAACAACGGCTATCGGTCGATCCATACCACCGTGTCGGGCCGCGATGCCAAACGGGTCGAGGTGCAGATCAGAACCCGCCAGATGCACGAAGTGGCCGAAGCCGGCGTTGCGGCCCATTGGTCGTACCGCGAAGGCGTGCGCGCGCAAAACCCGTTTGCGGTGGACCCGGCAAAGTGGATTGCGACGCTGACAGAGCGCTTTGAAGAAGGCGACCATGACGAATTTTTAGAACATGTGAAGATGGAAATGTATTCCGATCAGGTGTTCTGCTTTACCCCCAAAGGTGATGTGATCCAACTGCCGCGTGGGGCCACGCCGCTTGATTACGCGTATTCGATCCATACCCGCATCGGCAATTCCTGTGTTTCCGCCAAGATTGACGGCATCCGCGTGCCGCTGTGGACACGGTTGAAAAATGGCCAGTCGGTCGAAATCATTACGGCTGAGGGTCAGGTGCCGCAATCGTCGTGGATCGACATTGTGACCACAGGGCGTGCCAAAGCGGCCATCCGCAAATCCCTGCGCGAAGAAGATCGTGGTCGGTTCGTGAAACTGGGGCAAGAACTTGCCCGTGCAGCCTTTGACCATGTTGGCAAGAAAGCGTCGGACAAAGCCCTGCGCACGGCGGCCAAGATGCTGGGTCTGGCCGATGAGATGGACCTGTTGGCACGGCTGGGGTCAGCTGAGTTGACCGCACGGCGTGTGGTGGAAACGCTGTATCCCGAACTGACCCTTGCCAAGGCGGATGAAGTGGATGCACAACGCCCGGTTGTGGGCCTGCCCGCGGATCAGAATTTTCGCCGCGCCACCTGCTGCCAACCGGTGCCGGGCGAACGCATTGTCGGGATCACCTACCGGGGGCAAGGCGTGGTCATTCATGCCATCGACTGTCCGGCGTTGGAAGAATTCGAAGAACAGCCCGCGCGCTGGATAGATTTGCATTGGCATTCGGGGCGTCACGCGCCTGTGCATACTGTTTGTTTAGAGATTACCATATCTAACGACGCAGGTGTGTTAGGGCGTATCTGCACCTTGATTGGCGAACAGAAGGCCAATATCTCAGACCTGCGGTTTACTGATCGCAAACCGGATTTCTACCGTCTTCTGGTGGATGTGGACCTGCGCGATGTTGAACACCTGCATATGGTGATGACGGCACTAGAGGCGGAAACGGATGTGGCGCAAATCTCGCGGCACCGTGATTTGAGCAAACGGCCCTAAGGGGCAAAAGGGAGTGGCCGCAAGGTGGTGTTCAAGCGGCGTGATAACCGGACAGTCTGGGCCTGGCTGCGCGAGATGATCTATCCTCGCGGCGGCTTTGGCCGCGCTATTCGCTATGTCATTCACCGCATGCGCCGCCTGCCGGACCGCCCGCACCGCATTGCGCGCGGCGTGTTTGCCGGCAGCTTGATTGGCTTTTTGCCGCTGCCGGGGTTGCAGTTTTTGGGGGCTTGGGGGGCCGCGCGCCTGATCCGGGGCAATGTGCTTGCGGCCCTGCTGGGTACGTTCAATTCAAACCCCATCACCACGCCATTTTTCGCGGTGGGGGCGATTTCGCTTGGGCATTGGATGCTGGGGGTTGATACGCCTTTGACATCGCGGGCCATCGGCCATGCGTTTGCACGCGCAGGCCATGATATCTGGCACAATTTCAGGTCAGTCTTCACCCCAGAAGTTGCGCGCTGGGATGGACTTTCCCAGTTTTGGCACGAAGTTTATTTGCCTTATTTTATTGGGGCTATCGGGCCTGGTATTTTACTGAGCCTGATCTTTTACTATCTGACTATTCCGCTGGTTGAAGCTTATCAAAAGGCCCGTGCTGCAAAATCCAAAGAAAGCAGTGAAAAACGCGGGCGACTTCGCGCCGCATTGATCGAGGCCGCATCGCGGCTAAAACCCAAACATGACCGGGGTGGTGGCGATGACGACGGGCCGCGAGAGCCTTGAGCGGGTCAAAGAAACGAAAGGTTGGGCGATGACACTGACAAAAATTCCGGCAAAGCTTCGGCTTGGGGTGAACATTGATCATGTCGCCACCGTGCGCAACGCACGCGGCGGTGCCACTCCTGACCCCTTGCGCGCCGCCCTGCTGGCCGAGGCGGCGGGTGCCGACGGCATCACTGCCCATCTGCGCGAAGACCGCCGTCATATTCGCGATGCCGATATCGAGGCACTGATGGCCGCATTGTCGGTGCCACTGAATTTTGAGATGGCCGCCACGGCAGAAATGCAAGCCATCGCCTTGCGCCACAAACCACATGCCGTCTGCCTGGTGCCCGAAAAGCGGGCCGAGCGCACCACCGAGGGCGGGCTGGATGTGGCGGCCGATGATAACCGCTTGGCCGATTACATCGCACCGCTGCGCGCGGCAGGTGCCCGCGTGTCGCTGTTCATCGGCCATCATCCGCGCCAGATTGAGGCATCCGCCCGCATCGGCGCTCCAGTGATCGAACTTCATGCAGGCCATTACTGCGATCTGCACGCTGAGGGCGATTTGGCCGCGGCGGAGGTTGAACTGGCGGCGTTGCGGCGTGCCTCAACCTATGCCCATTCGTTGGGTCTTGAAGTGCATGTTGGCCATGGCCTGTCGTATGAAAACGTGGCCCCGGTTGCGGCCTTCCCCGAGGTGATGGAGCTGAACATCGGCCATTTCCTGATCGGCGAGGCAATTTTCAGGGGCCTTGGCCCCGCGATCGAAGAAATGCGCCGCCTGATGGACGGCGCGCGTGGAATTTATGCGTGACACAACGTTTTTCAGAAAACTCTTGCCAAAAGTTTTTTGAAATCATTTGTGCCTCGCCTATGGGCGGCCCACGATGATCCTCGGCATTGGCACTGATCTTTGCAATATCGACCGGATCGAAGCGACGCTTGCCCGCTTTGGTGACCGGTTCCGCAACCGTGTGTTTACCCCCCGCGAACAGGCACGCGCCGAAGGCCGCCGTGATGTGGCAGGCACCTATGCCAAACGCTGGGCCGCCAAAGAAGCCTGTTCCAAGGCGCTGGGCACCGGCCTGCGCATGGGCATATCGTGGAAAGACATGGCGGTATCGAACCTGCGTTCCGGCCAGCCGGTGATGCAGGTCACCGGATGGGCGGCGGAACGGTTGAAATCCATGACCCCCGCCGGGCATGAAGCGATCATTCACGTCACCTTGACCGATGATCACCCCTGGGCCCAGGCCTTTGTGGTGATCGAAGCACGGCCCCTTGCGCCAACAGCGGTCGCGTGATCTGCGCGGAAAACCGGCGGCCACTTTTCCGCATCACGCTCCAACGCAACTTGACTCCGCCGCCCCCCACGCGCATGTAGCGCGCCGAACTCCCCCACGCGCATGTGGCGCGCCGACCTTCCCCAAGCGCATGTGGCGCGACGATCTCATTGAAAGCGGAACCAATGGCAAGCAGACCAAAACCCGATGGCGGCATCGTCGAGACGATCAAAACCGTCGTCTATGCGCTGCTGATTGCCGGTGTGTTCCGCACGCTGTTTTTTCAACCCTTCTGGATTCCCTCGGAATCCATGAAAGACACGCTGCTGATCGGTGATTTTCTGTTCGTCAACAAAATGGCCTATGGCTATTCGCGCTATTCCTGCCCCTTTGCGGCTTGCCCGTTTCCAGGCCGTCTGCTGGCATCGGAACCAGAACGTGGCGATGTTGTGGTGTTTCGCCACCCGGTCAACGGATCAGACTTCATCAAACGTCTGATCGGCCTGCCGGGCGATACCATTCAGATGAAAAATGGCGTGCTGTTCCTGAACGGCGTTGAGGCAAAGCAAACCCCCGATGGTGTGTTTGAAGAGATTTTTGAACCCCAAGGCCCGATGGGCAATCAGCCGCGCTGCGAAAATGGCCCGGTGGGCACCGGTGGCATTTGCCAAAAATCCCGTGCGCAGGAAACTTTGCCTGATGGCACCACGCATGCAGTGTTGAACATCAACACCAATGGCTACGGCGACAATACCGATGTGTTTACGGTGCCTGCGGGCAACTATTTTTTCATGGGCGACAACCGCGATAACAGTCAGGACAGCCGCTATGGCCAGGCGTCGGGCGGGGTTGGCTTTGTGCCTGCCGAATACCTGATCGGCCGTGCGGACCGGATCATGTTCTCTTCCGCAGGCCGGTCGATGCTGTATTTCTGGACATGGCGGTCGGATCGTTTCTTCAAGGCGGTGGAGTGAAGCTGTCAGCCGATCTTTTGGCCTTTCTGGGCCGTCTTGGACACCAATTTCGCACGCCTGAACTGCTGCTGCGCGCGGTTACACATGCGTCGATTTCGTCGCAAACCCGGCCTGACAATCAACGGCTGGAATTTCTAGGCGACCGGGTGCTTGGCCTGGTGATGGCCGAGGCGCTGCTGGCCGCTGATCCATCTGCCACCGAGGGCCAGCTTGCGCCCCGTTTCAACGCGCTGGTGCGCAAAGAAACCTGCGCCGATGTGGCGCGCGAACTTGGCTTGGGCGAGGTGCTGAAACTGGGCCGGTCAGAAATGATGTCCGGCGGGCGGCGCAAAGAAACCCTGCTGGGGGATGCGCTGGAAGCCGTGATTGCCGCCGTGTATCTGGACGCGGGTTTTGACGCCGCACGCGCGCTGATCCTGCGCCTGTGGGATGGCCGCATCGGTGCGGTTGAAACCGATTCCCGCGATGCCAAAACCAGCCTGCAAGAATGGGCGCAGGCGCGCGGACTTCCGCCCCCCACCTATACCGAACAATCGCGTGAGGGGCCGGATCATCAGCCGATATTCACTGTCGAAGTGCGGCTGGACGATGGAAATACCGAAATCGCCAAGGCTGGCAGCAAACGCCAAGCCGAACAGGCGGCGGCCCGCGAATTGCTGGCTCGCTTAGACGCCCCGAACGGAGGCAGATCATGACTGACACTGAAACCATGCCAACACGCGCCGATACCCGCGCCGGGTTTGTTGCCTTAATCGGCGAGCCGAATGCAGGCAAATCGACGCTGTTGAACAAGATGGTCGGAGCCAAGGTCAGTATTGTCACCCATAAGGTGCAGACCACACGGGCGCGTATCCGGGGCATTGCCATGGAAGGCGATGCGCAGATTGTGTTTGTTGATACCCCCGGTCTGTTCCGCCCGCGTCGCAGGCTTGACCGTGCCATGGTCAAGGCGGCTTGGGGTGGCGCTGCGGATGCCGATATCATCGTGCTGCTGATCGAGGCGCACCGGGGCCTGACGGGCGGCGTGCAAGCCATCATTGACCGGATGCGCGACCAGATCCCGCAGGGCCAGCCGGTGGCGCTGGCGATCAACAAGATCGACCGCGTGCAGGCAGAGGTGTTGCTGGCGCTGGCGCAAAAGATGAATGAGGCGTTCCCTTTCGTGGAAACCTTTATGATTTCGGCCGAAAAGGGCTACGGCGTTGATAAATTGCGCGGCTGGCTGGGTGGGCTGTTGCCTGCCGGTCCATGGTTCTATCCCGAAGACCAGATCGCCGATCTGCCGATGCGCAACATCGCATCGGAAATTACCCGCGAAAAGCTGACCCTGCGCCTGCACGAAGAACTGCCTTACCAGCTGACGGTGGAAACCGAAAAATGGGAAGACAACAAGGATGGGTCGACGCGCATCGACCAGATCATCTATGTCGCGCGCGACGGCCACAAAGGCATCGTTCTGGGCAACAAGGGTGAGACGATCAAGGCCATCGGTCAGGCCGCCCGGTTGGAATTGGTGGCGTTTCTGGAACATCCGGTTCACCTGTTCTTGCAGGTGAAGGTGCGGCCAAACTGGCTGGAAGAACCGGAGCGCTATTCGGAAATGGGTCTGGATTTCAAGGATGGCAACTAGGGCGCAGTTCGCAAAAGCCTTCGCAGTCGTGACCGCGGATGCCTGCGGCGCGAGTATTTTTGCAAAGAAAAAATCACAAGGGCAAGGCAAGTGATCCCCCGTTTGACCGCTGATTTTTGGGTGCGGGCCTATCTTGCGCGGCTGGAACAAGCAGGCATTCCGGCTTTTGTGACGGCGAAAGGCGATGCTTCGGCAGGGGCGGTTTTGGTCAAAGTGGCAAGTCTTGATGGGCTGGCCACGGCCTATCAAAGGTCGTTTGATTTATCCTCGGACAGCCGCGTTTGGGTGGTCTTGAAACAGGGTGACGAGCACAGCGTTGACGCCGCCATTGCCCGCCAACGCAGGTTTGACCCCGATCTTTGGGTGATCGAGCTGGAAGATCGGCAGGGCCGCAGCCTGCTGGAGGAAGACGGCCTTAGCGGATAACGCGCGCCGCCGTGATTATCAGCAGCCCAAGGGCCACAAAAACAGCGGCCAAGACCACCACATTCAGCGCAACTTGAGCGATGCCCAATATGGATATGTCCAGAAATGGATAGGGATAAAATCCGCTGGCAAGACCGCGCACCAAGGCGTAATCGGCGTATAAAATGGGCCAGATAAGCCAACGCACAGCGTCATACCACTTCAGCCCGGCCTTGGGGGCAAAGGCAGCCCACCACGCCACCGTCAGCACCGGCACTGCCGTATGCAAACCCTGATCGGCCCACCAAGCCAGCCCCTGATGCGCCCATATGCCCGCCAACAAGATGTGATAGCCAAGACCAATCACGACCATCACCACTGTAATCGCCGCCGCCCGGCGTGGCCGGATTTTATCGCTGATCACCACGCGTGCCATGATAATCAACGCCGCCAGATTGCCAAGGACGGTGAAATAGCCAAGCATCCGCCAGATAACGGCTGCTGGTTCGGCACCCGCCATCAGGCCAGTGCTGACCCTCCATTGTGCCACCAGCGAGATGACCGCAACAAGTGCCACGATGGCCGCCCCAGTGCGCATTCTTCCGCCGCTCCAATTCGCCTTAATAATAGACTGTGACGGTCAATGATTCTCGTGCCAAATCCCTTGCATAGCAAAGCACAGGGCGGGATAGTTTCGCAATGGAATGGCGAGACGAAGCTGTGCTTTTATCCGTGCGCCCACACGGGGAAAGTTCGGCAATCATCGAGGTGTTTGCTGCCCGGCATGGGCGGCATGCAGGCGTCGTGCGTGGGGGTGCGTCGCGCCGCCTGTCGCCCATTTTGCAGCCCGGTGCGCAGGTGCATGTCATCTGGCGCGCGCGTCTTGATGGTCATATTGGCACCTTTGTGGTGGAACCTTTGCGCAGCCGTGCGGGTGTGTTGGGCGATAGGCTGGCGCTTTGCGGTCTTTCGTCGATTTGTGCGTTGTTGCAAGTGGCGCTGGCCGAGCGGGATCCGCATCCTTCGCTGTGGGCAAGCAGTGTCGCCTTGCTTGATACGCTGCAGACCAATCCTGATTGGCCACAGGCCTATATGCGTTGGGAAATGCAATTGCTGGAAGACCTTGGTTTTGGCCTTGATCTGACCTCTTGCGCTGTCACCGGCAGCCGGGAAGACCTGGCCTATGTCAGCCCCAAAACCGGCCGTGCGGTCAGCCGGGGGGCGGCAGGTGAATGGGCATCACGATTGTTGCCGTTGCCTGTTGCCCTTTTGGGGCAGGGCCCGGCCGGTGACGGTGAAATTGCCCAGGGTCTGGCCCTGACCGGGCACTTCCTGCTGCGCGAGATGACCCCAATGCTGGGTGGGCGACCGCTGCCCGAGGCGCGCGCAAGGTTGGTGGATCTTTTGGCGCGCAGGCAAGGTTCCATCCACAAATCTGACTGACATGTTACAAACGACGCAGCCGTGTCGCAGCTATGCCAGACGCAGCCTTGCCGCTGCGCTGATATGTCTGACATAGAGATCACGCATGGCCACCAGATATATTCCCCTTTTCCTAAGACATTCCGCCACCCCCCGGCTTGAGAATTTCGCCCTTCTTGCCGGGTTAGAGGCGTCGGTTCGCGGAATGCTGATTTCTGTCATGCCCTTGGCGGTTTATGATGCATTGGGCGATGCGGGGTCTGTGTCGCGCATTTATTTTATGGCCGGGATTGTGTCGCTGATCTGGGGGCTGATGGTGCCTTGGGCCACGCGCCATCTGCCGCGCCGCTGGATGTATACGGTGGGTGGGGGCTTGTATCTTATTGCCATGATTTTCGCCGTCCTTGGCGGGCCGATTGGCATGCCGCTGGCGCTGATGTCATCGGCGATGGCCACCGCCACCACATTCGTGTGCTTTAATGCCTATGTGCTGGATTATGTGCAACGCGCCGATCTGGGCCGAAGCCAAAGCATGATCATGGTCTATGCTGGCGCGCCTTGGGCAATTGGCCCGGTGGCGGGCGTCTGGTTGCGCAGCATTTGGGCGCCCCTGCCATTTGTTGTGGCCGCTGTGCTGGCCTCAAGCCTGATTGCCACATTTTGGGTTTTGCGCCTTGGCAATGGCAAGCAAATCACCCGCGCCAAGGGGCCGGCGCTGAACCCGCTGGCCTATCTGGGGCGGTTTTTTGCGCAGCCGCGGCTGATTGCGGGCTGGCTGTTTGCCGTTATCCGGTCTTGTGGCTGGTGGGTCTATGTCGTCTACCTGCCTATTTTCTGTATTGAAGCGGGTTTGGGTGACAAGGTTGGTGGTATTTCCCTGTCCATTTCTAATGCGTTTTTGTTCACCTCGCCCTTGATGCTGCGCCAGGTGCGCCGCTACACGGTCCGGCTATCGCTGCGCGCGGCCTATGCGCATTGTGCGGCGCTGTTTATCGCGGCGACGCTGCTGTCGCCTTGGCCGTGGCTTGTTGTGGCCTGCCTGATGGCGGGGGCGCTTGGGCTGGTGTTGCTGGATGTGGTTGGCGGATTGCCTTTCATGATGGCCGTGAAACCATCAGAGCGCACAGAAATGGCTGCTGTTTATTCCAGCTTTCGTGATGTGTCAGGCATTGTGACGCCTGGGGTGGCCTATCTGGTGCTGCTGGTGGCCCCGCTGGCCGGTATCTTTGCGGCAAGCGGCATTGGCATGGCCATTGGCTGGACGATCGCCGGACAATTGCACCGCAGGTTAGGGGCCAACCGCCCGTCACATGGCGGGCACCCGGCGGAGTGAACTTTAGTCCAGCAAGCGCCGTGCAATCACCTGCGCCTGAATTTCCGCCGCCCCTTCAAAGATGTTCAGAATACGCGCGTCGCACAGAATGCGGGAAATCTGGTATTCCAGCGCAAAGCCGTTGCCGCCGTGAATTTGCAAGGCATTGTCGGCGCAGGACCACGCCACCCGCGCACCCAGCAGTTTTGCCATGCCTGCCTCCAGATCGCAGCGTTTGTCATGATCTTTTTGCCAAGCAGAAAAATACGTAAGCTGCCGTGCGATCATGATCTCCACCGCCATCATCGCCAGTTTGCCCGCCACACGCGGAAACGCGATCAGCGCCTTGCCAAACTGCTTGCGGTCGAGCGCGTAAGCCATGCCCACCTCCAGCGCGTTTTGCGCGACACCCACAGCGCGCGCGGCGGTTTGAATGCGGGCAGATTCAAACGTCTGCATCAACTGCTTGAAGCCTTGGCCTTCGACCCCGCCAAGCAGGTTTTCGCCCTTCACGGCGAAACCGTCGAACGCCAACTCATATTCTTTCATGCCGCGGTAGCCCAAAACCTCAATCTCGCCCCCGGTCATGCCGGGGGTCGGGAACGGGTCGGCATCGGTGCCCGGCGTCTTTTCGGCCAGAAACATCGACAGCCCCCGATAATCCGTACTGGCCGGATCGGTGCGCGCCATCAAAGTCATCACATGCGTCCGCGCAGCATGGGTGATCCAGGTCTTGTTACCAGTGACTTGCCAATCATCGCCAACTTTGACAGCCCGCGTGCGCAGTGACCCAAGGTCTGACCCGGTATTGGGTTCGGTAAACACGGCCGTCGGCAAAATCTCGGCGCTGGCCAGTTTTGGCAACCAATGCGCCTTTTGCGCATCCGTGCCGCCGCACAAAATCAACTCCGCCGCAATTTCAGACCGTGTCGCCAGCGACCCCACCCCGATATAACCGCGCGACAGTTCTTCTGACACTACAACCATGGACGCCTTCGACATGCCAAGACCGCCAAATTCTTCCGGGATGGTCAGCCCGAACACGCCCATTTCGGCCAAAGCCTCGATAATCTCCATCGGGATCAATTCATCGCGCAGGTGCCAGCCATGCGCGTGGGGCGTCACCTGTTCATCGGCAAACCGGCGGAACTGATCGCGGATCATTTCCAATTCATCGTCCAGCCCGGTGGCACCAAACGTCGCGCGCCCGTGGTTGTCCTGCATCAACGCCACCAAAGCCATGCGCGCTTCTGCCATATTGCCGCAAGCAATCAGGTTTTGCGCCGCAGCCCCCGGCACACCCGCGACCCACACATCTCCCAGCCGCGCCACTTCGCCCTGGCTCATCGAAATGCCGCCATAAATCTGCGCCAGATATTCACCGTAACCGATTTGCAGGATCAACGCTTCCATCGCGCCAAACTTGCCGTCGCTTTGCAACCGGGTAGCCCAAGCCTGAAGCTGCCGCAGGCTTTCGGTATAGGTCGCCAGCCACGCCAAGGTATGCGCTGCGAACTGATGTTCCTCCAGCGCTGCCGCCGAGACTTTGCCGCCAATGGTAACCCGTGCCCGCAACGCCTCGCGCGCATCGGCAAACAGCGCCTCAACCTCGGGCAAAGCCGCCTCGGTCAGCCCCATCAGCCCCGCAATCTGAGGTGACGCCGAAATGCTTTGTCCATCATGGGCCATGAGACTCTCCAATGCTGCAACTGCAAACTAGTTACGGGCAATGAATCGGTTGCGCAACAAAAATACGCCCATGTTCATCGTCGCGACCGAAAATGTCGCAGTCGATTTGCTGGCTTTTTCTGTTCACAAATATCCTCGGGGGGTTGACGGTTGGTGCGCCATTGGTTCGAGAACCAACCGGCGACGGGGGGCAGACAGCCCCCCGCTGCATCAGGTCTTACCCAATCGCCGCCGCTTTCACATCATCATCAATAAACGGCACATATTGGCCAAAGTTATCGGCAAACATGCCCACCAGTTTTGCTGCTTGGCGGTCATAACCTGCCCCATCCGCCCAAGTCAGGCGCGGGTTTAACAGTTTTGCATCCACCCCCGGCACGGCCACCGGCACCTCAAACCCGAAATTCGGATCGCGCCGGAATGTGCCACCCGCAAGTGACCCATCCAGTGCCGCCGTCAGCAGGGCGCGCGTGGCCTTGATTGGCATCCGTTTACCCGTGCCATATGCGCCACCCGTCCAGCCGGTATTGACCAGCCAGCAGGTCGCACCATGCTTGGCAATTTTCGCCTGCAACAGCTTGCCGTACACTTCCGGCCTGCGCGGCATGAAGGGTGCGCCGAAACAGGTTGAAAACGTCGGTTGCGGTTCGGTCACGCCCTGTTCAGTTCCCGCCACCTTTGACGTGAACCCCGACAGGAAATGATACATCGCTTGCGCCGGTGTCAGCCGGGCAATGGGGGGCAACACGCCAAAGGCATCGCAGGTCAGCATCACGATGTTTCTGGGATGCCCACCAAGACCCGTTGCCGACGCGTTGGAGATATAGTCGAGCGGATAGGCGCAGCGCGTATTCGCCGTCAGACTGTCATCCTCGAAATCCAGCTCCAGCGTTTCCGGATCAAACACCATGTTTTCAACCACGGTGCCAAAGGTATGGGTGGTGCGGTAAATCTCTGGCTCGGCTTCGGCGTTCAGATTGATGGTCTTGGCGTAACAGCCGCCCTCAAAGTTGAAACTGCCCCGGTCCGACCAGCCATGTTCATCATCGCCAATCAGGGTGCGTGACGGGTCGGCAGACAATGTGGTTTTGCCGGTGCCCGACAGGCCAAAGAACACGGCGGTATCGACCGGATTGCCAATCGCGTGGTTGGCGGAACAATGCATCGGCATCACACCGCGTTCCGGCAAAAGGTAGTTCAGCAGCGTGAAGACCGATTTCTTGTTTTCGCCCGCATAGGCGGTGTTCGCGATCAGGATCAGCTTTGCATCGAAGTTGAACACAATCACCGTCTCACTACGGCATCCATGCCGTGCGGGGTTTGCCTTGAAGGACGGGCAGTTGATGATCGTCCAGTCAGGCACAAAGTCGTCCAACTCCGCCCGGTCCGGCCTGCGCAGCATGTGGCGGATGAACAGCCCGTGCCAGGCCAGTTCTGTCACCACCCGCACATCCAGGCGGTGCGCCGGGTCCGCGCCTGCGTACAAATCCTGCACAAAGGCAGTGCCACCCTGCAAATGCGCCAGCATA
>JANOFE010000044.1:0-2074 GCA_031413495.1 Pseudorhodobacter sp.
CCTGCCGGGTGTGGCGCAATCGGTAGTGCTGACCCGCACTTCGGGGCGGGCGAGCGCGATGCCAGAGGGCGAAGATTTGGTGAATTTCGCCAAAACTGGCGCAACGCTGGCCATTCATCTGTCGGTGCATGTGCTGGACAAAGTGATTGCCGATCTGACCCCGCATTATGGTGCCAATTGCCCGGTGGCTGTGGTTTGGCGGGCTTCCTGGCCGGATCAGCGGATCGTGCGGGCGACGTTGTCCACGCTGCAAACAGCGATTGGCGCGGAAATGGAACGCACGGCGCTTATTCTGGTGGGGCATGCTTTGGGCAGCGATGATTTTGATGAAAGCAGGCTCTATGCAGGCGATTATGACCGCCGGTTTCGCCCCGTTGGCACCGAACCCCGCTTTCCGGACGCCCAATGATACCCCCCGGATTGATCATATCCGCCCCTGCATCGGGTACTGGCAAGACCACGCTGATGCTGGGTTTGTTGGCGGCATTTCGGGCGCAGGGCATCACGGTGCAGCCGTTCAAAAGCGGGCCCGATTACATTGATCCCGCGTTTCATGCTGCGGCGTCGGGGCGGCCATCGGTGAACCTTGATAGCTGGTCCATGACGCCCGCGCGCATTGCTGGTTTGGTCGAGGGGGCGGAGGGCACCGATTTGATCCTTGCTGAAGGGTCGATGGGCCTGTTCGACGGGGTGGCAAAGGCGGGCGAGGCCGGAACCGGCGCCAGTGCGGATATTGCGGCCCTGATGGGTTGGCCTGTGGTTTTGGTGATCGACGTATCCGGCCAAGCACAATCGGCGGCGGCAGTAGCGGCAGGATTTGCGGCTTACCGCCCCGATGTGCATGTAGCGGGCGTGGTGCTGAACCGTGTGGCCAGCCCACGGCATGAGGCGCTGGTTCGGGCGGGGATGGACGCGGCAGGGATACAGGTTTTTGGCGCGTTGCCGCGGCAAGCCACCGTTGCCTTGCCGGAACGGCATCTGGGGCTGGTGCAGGCCGAAGAGCAACCGCAGTTGGCGCAGTTTTTGACGGATGTTGGCGCATTTGTTGCCGCCCATGTTGATATCGTGGCGTTGCGGGATGCCGCGCGCGGTCAATGTACCTTGGCCCAGCAGTCAGGCCGTACAAAACCACCCGGACAGCGCATCGCCCTTGCACGCGACGCCGCGTTTTCGTTTGTTTATCCCCATCTGCTGGTCGATTGGCGTGCTGCCGGGGCGGTAATACTGCCATTTTCGCCGATTGCCGACCAAGGGCCAGATGCCAGTGCCGATGTGTGCTGGCTACCCGGTGGCTACCCCGAACTGCATGCAGGTGCGCTTGCGGCGGCGGGGCATTTTCGCCAGTCTTTGCAGGCTTTCGCCATGACACGCCCGGTGCATGGCGAATGCGGCGGCTATATGGTCATGGGGGCAGGGTTGATCGACAAAGACGGTGTGCGGCATCAGATGGCAGGGCTGTTGGGCTTGGTCACCACATTTGAAAAGCGCAAAATGCATCTGGGCTACCGTGTGGCAAGTTTGACTGCACCCGCGAATGGGCATGCGGCAGGCGCACGCCTGCGCGGCCATGAGTTTCACTATGCGACCATCGTCGATCAACCCGATATGCCGCTTGCCCATGTTACCGATGCCACCGGCGCGACCGTGCCTGAAACAGGGTCTTTGCGGGCGTTTTCGGGGGGTGGAATGGCAACTGGCACCTTCTTTCATTTGATTGCCGAGGCGACATGACAGGGTTCGTATCTTTCGTCTCGTCCGGCCCCGGCGACCCGGAATTGCTGACTCTGAAAGCAGTGGCACGGTTGCAGGCTGCGGATGCGGTATTGTTTGATGACCTATCGTCAGGCCCGGTTTTGACCCACGCCCGCGAAGGCGCCGATCTGGTGGGTGTTGGCAAACGCGCAGGGCGTGCATCCCCCAAGCAAGATCATGTAAGCCGTCTGCTGGTGGATTATGCCCGCACCGGGGCAAAGGTGGTGCGCCTGAAATCTGGTGATTGCAGTCTGTTCGGGCGGCTGGTCAACGACTTCACGCTTCCGCTGCGCATCGTCACCCGCGGCTATCGCGGAGTGTT
>JANOFE010000045.1:0-1201 GCA_031413495.1 Pseudorhodobacter sp.
TCGCCTGCGCCGCTCACTTCCTTCACCACGTATTACTGTCCCTCTATCTAACCCTGGTTCTGACGTTGACCGGCGAGTGCTCCGCACCATGATATCTATTCGATCGAAGATCTGGCGCAGCTGATTTATGATCTGAAGCAGATCAACCCGCGCGCCAAGGTGACGGTGAAGCTGGTATCATCAAGCGGTGTTGGCACCATTGCGGCGGGGGTGGCGAAGGCCAAGGCGGATATTATTCTGATCTCGGGCCACAACGGCGGCACCGGGGCATCGCCTGCGACAAGCATCAAATATGCGGGTCTGCCGTGGGAAATGGGGCTAACCGAGGCGCATCAGGTTCTGTCGATGAACAACCTGCGCGAACGGGTGACGTTGCGCACGGACGGCGGGCTGCGGACAGGCCGCGATGTGGTGATGGCGGCGATGTTGGGGGCCGAGGAATACGGCATTGGCACGGCGGCGCTGATTGCGATGGGCTGCATCATGGTGCGGCAGTGCCAAAGCAACACCTGCCCGGTGGGCGTGTGTACGCAGAACGAGGCGCTGCGGGCCAAGTTTACCGGCACGGCAGATAAGGTGGTGAACCTGATCACCTTCTACGCGCAGGAAGTGCGGGAGATTCTGGCATCTATCGGCGCGCGGTCGATGGATGAGATTATCGGGCGGGCGGATTTGCTTTCGCAGGTATCACGTGGGTCGGCCCATCTGGATGATCTGGATTTGAACCCGCTGTTGATTACCGTCGATGGATCACGGTCCATCACCTATGACCGCAGCAAGCCGCGCAATGCGGTGCCGGATACTTTGGACGCAGAAATCGTCAAGGACGGCGCGCGGTTCTTTGAGGATGGCGAGAAGATGCAGCTGTCCTATGCGGTTCGCAACACGCACCGGACGATTGGCACGCGGGCCAGCAGCCATATCGTGCGGAAATTCGGGATGCGCAATAATCTGCAACCCGATCATCTGACGGTAAAACTGTCTGGGTCTTGCGGCCAATCGCTTGGCGCGTTTGCGGCGCGGGGGTTGAAGCTGGAAGTGATGGGCGATGCCAATGACTATGTTGGCAAGGGCCTGTCGGGTGGCCTGATCGTGGTGCGCCCGCAGATGGCGTCGCCGCTGGAGGCATCGGAAAACACCATCATCGGCAATACGGTGCTGTATGGTGCCACTGCAGGGCAATTGTTTGCGGCGGGGCGCG
>JANOFE010000046.1:0-4068 GCA_031413495.1 Pseudorhodobacter sp.
TTTGTCGCAAATCCGGGTCGAGGTAGGACAAAGGGTATCGCGTGGCGACAGGATCGGTGATATGGGAAATTCAGGCCGTTCAACTGGCACCCACCTTCACTATGAAATCCGCTTTGGCGGCAAAGCAGTGAACCCGATGACCTTTATAAAGGCAGCGCGAGATGTTTTCTAAAAGCAGAATCAACGAACCCGGCCCCAAGCAACCCGAAGCTGAAAAGCCAAAGGTGCCTGATATGTCGGCCCCAAAACCATCAATGGATTTTATGCCCACTGCGGCGAAAGGTAAGGCCGGAGTGTCTGTTCTCTCTTCTGATCTGACGGTTGTCGGCAATCTGAAAACCACCGGGGATATTCAGGTTGAGGGCACAGTTGAAGGCGATATCCGCGCGCATCTGTTGACGGTTGGCGAAACGGCCACCATCCGGGGCGAGATTGTTGCTGATGACATCGTGGTGAATGGCCGCGTCATTGGCCGAGTGCGTGGCTTGAAAGTGCGCCTGACTGCAACCGCGCGTGTCGAAGGAGATATCATCCACAAAACCATTGCAATCGAAAGCGGTGCGCATTTCGAAGGCTCTGTGCAACGGCAAGAAGACCCCCTTGCAAACAGCCGCCCCGCCCTTGCGGCCCCTGCCCCGGCGATTACAAAGGCCGACTGAGGCCATAGGATCGGACTCCAAATGAAGGGCACCCTTTGGTGCCTTTTTTTGTTTTCATTTGATGCCCGACGTAGCCACGGAGTTGTCGAAAACTCCGTCCCGATTTCTTCGAAGAAATCGGTCTGCGCGTCAGTCGTCGCCCAACGCCTCTGACCGCGACTTGCCCGATACCTGCATCGCCAGCGTAGCCGCCATAAAGCCATCCAGATCACCATCAAGCACACCGCTGGTGTCTGACGTCTCATGCCGTGTGCGCAGGTCTTTGACCATTTGATAGGGTTGCAGCACGTAAGACCGGATCTGGTTGCCCCAACCGGCATCGCCTTTGTTTTCGTGCTGGGCGTTGATCACCGCATTCCGCTTGTCCAGCTCCACCTGATACAACCGCGATTTCAGCGCCGCCATACAGTTGGCCCGGTTCTGGTGCTGCGACTTTTCGGAACTGGTCACCACGATGCCCGAGGGGATATGGGTAATGCGCACAGCCGAATCCGTGGTGTTGACGTGCTGCCCACCCGCGCCGGATGACCGGTATGTATCAATGCGAATGTCACCCGCGGGAATATCAATCTCGATGTTGTCATCAACCACCGGATAGACCCAAACCGAACTGAACGACGTGTGCCGTTTTGCTGCAGAATCGTAGGGAGATATCCGCACAAGCCGGTGCACACCCGATTCTGATTTCAGCCAGCCATAGGCGTTCAAGCCGCTGATTTTGTAGGAGGCGCTTTTAATCCCGGTTTCTTCACCAGCACTTTCAGCCTGCAATTCAACTTTGTAGCCCTTCTTTTCCGCCCAACGCACATACATACGCGCAAGCATAGAGGCCCAGTCGCAGCTTTCTGTGCCACCGGCACCTGCGTTGATTTCAAGGAATGTGTCGTTGCTATCCGCCTCGCCGTCCAGCAACGCCTCTAGTTCTTTTGCAGTTGCTAGGTCGACCAGTGCCGCCAAAGCCGCTTCGGCCTCTGTTACTATTTCAGCGTCGCTTTCAGCCTCGCCCAATTCTATCAATTCGACATTGTCGCTCAATCCGGTCGAAATCAATTTGTAGGTGGACAAGGCATCCAGCAACCCCTGCCGTTCCCGCATCAGTTTTTGCGCCTTGGCCGGGTCGTTCCACAAATCAGGCGCCTCTATCAACGCGTCGAATTCTTCTAACCTGTGCGGTGCCGTCTCATGGTCCATCCGCTGCGCCAGCAGTTTAAGGGACTTGCGGATCGCCTCCACATTATTCAGAGTTTCGGCGCGCATGAGTTTTGGTCCTTAGCGAAAGGTTTCGGAGTGGTAGATAACGAGAAGGGCTAACGCGGGCAAGGGCAGCTCAGTAAAGGCCGCCAGAACTGACCGTGCCAAAATCGGCTTTGCCGGGAATAACCTTGGTGGCACCTGTCGATGTGGTAACGGTTGTGCCACCTTCGTCGCCGCCAGTTTCACCGTAGGCAAACAAGGGCAGATTTTCCCCCATGCCAAAGCCACCATCCACAAGGATGCCAAACATTGGATCTTCGCCTTCGCGGAAGTATTCAGCCACAACATTCTCACCTGCCGCATCATCGGGAAGTCGTGCCCCGGTAAAGCGATCAATCTTGATGAAATAGCCGCCAGGGGGCACCAGAAAATTCGTCCCGCCGTATTTTTGAATCGCTGTTTCCATGAAGGATTGAAATACCGGCCCACAGAACCCGCCGCCAGAGGCGTCATCGCCAAGGCTGCGAGGTTGGTCATAGCCGATATAACACCCCGCCACGATGTTGGAGCTGAAACCGATGAACCAGACATCCTTTGCATCATTGGTTGTGCCGGTTTTACCTGCAATCGGCACTGGCAGATTAATGCCTTGCCCTGTTCCCCGTTGAACCACACCTTCCAGCATCGAAGTCAGCTGATAGGCTGTAATCGCATCCATCACCCGTTCACGGTTTGAGGTGATCTGCGGCAGCAAACCGGGGTCAAGGCTGGCGGTGCGGCAATCATCACACTCTCGCTGATCATGGCGGTAAACGGTCTTTCCATTGCGGTCTTGCACCCTGTCCACTAGTGTGGGTTCGACCCGCTCACCGCCGTTGGCAAACATGGCATAGGCGGCAACCATCTTGAAAAGCGTGGTTTCCTGTGACCCTAGGGCATTGGCCAAAAACGCATCCATCCGGTCATAAACGCCAAACCGTTCCGCGTAACCCGCCACCGTCTGCATGCCGATTTCCTCGGCGATCCGCACTGTCATCAGGTTACGCGATTGCTCGATCCCGGTGCGCAACGGGGTTGGGCCGTAAAATTTGTTCGACGCATTCTTTGGCCGCCACAGGCCCTGCGGCGTGTTTACCTCGATGGGCGCGTCAATCACGATGGTTGACGGAAAAAATCCTGAATCGAGGGCTGCTGCATAGACAAAGGGTTTGAAGCTTGATCCCGGCTGCCTTGTGGCTTGCGTGGCGCGGTTGAATACCGAGTCTTGGTACGAAAAACCACCCTGCATGGCCAGAACACGGCCGGTGTTCACATCCATTGCCATGAACCCGCCTTGCACTTCGGGCACCTGCCGCAGTGACCACCGCTTGAAACTGCCATCTTCATCGCTGATCACAGCGCGCACCATAACAACGTCGCCAACAGCGATCAGATCGCCCGGAGTTTTGGCTTTTTTGCCAAGGCTGCCGTCCTCCAACCGTTTACGCGCCCAGGTCACATCTTCGGCCGGGATGACATGACCAGCGTCGGTGTCGTCCACGCCTTCAATGCCAATGCGCGCACTGTCTTCGCCCACTTCCAGCACCACAGCGGCATGCCAGCCCGCCACATCCCGTGGCAACTTCAGCTCTAACAATGCTGCGCGCCAATCCGCCATAGAGCCCAACTTTTCAGCGGGAATAACCTGCCGCGTGCCGCGCCAAACGCCTTGGCCGCGGTCAAATTTTTCCAAACCCGTCCGCAAAGCCTTGGCCGCTTCGGTTTGCAAATCTGGATCGACAGTGGCGCGGATGGTCAGGCCACCACCAAAAAATTCTTCTTCGCCAAAGGTTCCGGAAAGCTGTCGGCGAATTTCATCGGTGAAATAATCGCGCGGAGGAAGGGCATCACGAAAAGCGGCATAATCGCCGTTCTGAACAGACAATAGCGGCGTCTCGGCCTCTGCGTTGGCCACATCCTTTGTGATATAGCCGTCCTCTGCCATCCGGTGGACGACCGGATCGCCCTCGGCACCTACAGTGCCAGTTCGGGGCGTTATGATATTTACCTGGTAAATGTTCCCGCCTCCTATGCAGGCGCTTCGTTCGCCGCAACGCAGATCACCAACAGCCGCAACGCCAACAGTACAGCGGGAATGCAGAATTTAGCCTGGTCACCGAGTGGTGGCGATGTCTACTGGGACGGCGTTCCTCCTTCCGGCTCTAACGTGGGCATC
>JANOFE010000047.1:0-9206 GCA_031413495.1 Pseudorhodobacter sp.
TTTGTTGCGACGACGCAGGCCTACCAGACCAAGAAGACCGGAACCCATCAGGTAAAATGCGGCCGGGATCGGGGTGATGTCGAGCGCGGTTAAAAACAGCAAAATCCCGCCCGCAATTCGGAAGGCCGGCATCGAAATGCCGATGAAGCCCAGCAACGCCTCGCCCGCAAATCCGAACAATGTCAGCAGAACTGCGGCAATGATACAGGCCCGCAGGCCAATCGCGCGGCGTTGGTCCGGCGTCATCCCTCGCGTCAGCGCGATAAACAGTGGGATCAGGCCCGGCGGGTCGATCACCACAAACAGCGTCGCAAAGGCGGTAATCAGAAACGCCGAGTCCAGCATCACGCCGCGATCCCTTCCAGTTTTTCTTGCGCGCGCAGCCAAAGCGCCTCAGCCTTGTCCAAAGCACCCATCACTTCTGCATATTTCTTTTGCCAAGTTTCAGCTTCCGACCCGCGCCCCGGTTCATACAATGCGGGGTCAGCCAGTTTCTTGGCCTGACGGTCGCGCATCTCGTTCAGCTTATCAAGCCGTTCTTCGCATTTGCGCACCTCTGCCCGCAGCAACGAAACATCTTCGCGGCTGACCTTCTTTGGCTTTTCAACGGGCTTGGCCTTTGGTTCTTCATCCCCCGCCAACAACTGGCGGCGATAGGTTTCCAGATCTTCTTCATACTGCACAACGGCGCCGTTTTTCACCAGCCACAGCCGGTCGGCCACCAGACTAAGCAGGTGCATGTCGTGGCTGACCAAAATCACCGCGCCGGTATATTCTATCAGCGCCTCAACCAACGCCTCGCGGCTTTCCATATCAAGGTGGTTGGTAGGTTCGTCCAAGATCAACAAATGCGGCGCGTCAATCGTTGCCAGCAGCAGCGACAACCGCGCCTTTTGCCCGCCCGACAAGCGCCCGACGGCGGTTTCCGCCTGATCCGCCATCAGGCAAAACACCTCCAGACGGGCGCGGTTGCGCGGCTGCCCTTCGGCCGGGCGCAGGCGTTGCACATGCTGCAGCGGGGTTTCGTCGATCACCAACTCATCCACCTGATGCTGCGCGAAATAACCGATGCGCAGCTTTGATGATTGCGTCATGCGGCCTTCCATCGTGATCAACTTGCCCGCCAGCAGCTTGGACAGCGTCGATTTGCCTTCACCGTTGCGGCCCAGCAAAGCAATCCGGTCGTCCTGATCAATGCGCAACGACAGTTTGCGCAGAATGGCCGGGCCGCCATAGCCCACCGCCGCATTGTCCATATTGATGATGGGCGGCGACAGTTCTTCCGGGGCAGGGAAGGTGAACACCTGTTTGCGCGCCTCTTCGGGCGCAGTGATCGGCGTCATCTTTTCCAGCATTTTCACACGGCTTTGCGCCTGCACGGCTTTTGAGGCTTTCGCCTTGAATCGGTCCACGAAACTTTGCAAATGCGCGCGGCGCAGGTCTTGTTTCTTCGCCTCATTCGCCTGCACGGCGCGGCGTTCCGCCACTTGGCGCGCGAATTGGTCATACGGCCCCGACCAATAGGTCAGCTTTTTCTCATCCAGATGCAAAATGCCCTGCACCGCGCGGTTCAAAAGCCCACGGTCATGGCTGATGATGATCACCGAATGGGGATATTTCTGCAGATAGGATTCCAGCCACAACGCGCCTTCCAAATCAAGATAGTTGGTCGGTTCGTCCAGCAGCAGCAAATCAGGCTGCGCGAATAGCACGCCCGCCAAGGCCACCCGCATCCGCCAACCGCCCGAAAAATCCGAACAGGGGCGCAACTGCGCCTCGGCGTCAAAACCAAGACCTTTCAGAATTGTGCTGGCGCGGCCTTCGGCAGACCAGGCATCAATATCGGCAAGGCGCGTCTGAATGTCGGAAATGCGGTGCGCATCTGTTGCCGTTTCCGCCTCGGCCAGCAATTCTGTGCGTTCGGTGTCGGCTTCCAGCACAGTATTCAAAAGTGACATCGACGAAGATGGCACTTCCTGTGCTACACCGCCGATGCGCGCGCGCGATGGCAATGAAATATCGCCGCCTTCCAAAACCAATTCCCCCCGGATCAGCTTGAAAAGTGTGGTTTTGCCGGTGCCATTGCGGCCAACAAGCCCCACTTTATGACCTGCGGGAATGGTTGCCGAGGCGCCCACCAAAAGGGGGCGGCCTTCAACCGAATAACTGATGTCTGATATCCTAAGCATGCGGCGTTCCCTGCCTTAAGCGGACGCCGTCGTCAACCTCGCATGCCGTCTTTTCAACCCTGTCGCCCCGTGTTAGCAGGGCCATCGAAAATCAAAAGGGCGGGCTTCGGCCAGCACCCCGTATCAGGAAAGACATATCATGGCTATCGAGCGCACACTTTCGATCATCAAACCAGACGCAACCAAGCGCAACCTGACCGGCAAGATCGTTGCCAAATTTGAGGATGCCGGTCTGCGCGTTGTCGCCTCCAAGCGCATCCATTTGTCGATGGCGCAGGCAGGCGCGTTTTACGCCGAACATTCCGAGCGCGGCTTCTACGGCGAGTTGTGTGAGTTTATGGCATCCGAGCCTGTCGTTGTGCAGGTGCTGGAAGGCGAAGGCGCAATCGCGAAAAACCGCGAAGTGATGGGTGCGACCAACCCGGCCAATGCGGCAGACGGAACGATTCGCAAGGAATTTGCGCTGTCAGTTGGTGAAAACTCGGTGCATGGTTCGGATAGCGAGGCTTCTGCCACGCGCGAGATTGCGTTCTACTTCTCGGGTCTCGAACTGGTAGGCTGATTTCGGAACCGGTCGGATTTTTCGAAAAAATCCGGTCCGATTTCTTCTAAGAAATCGGTGTGGCATCAGCGTCGCCGCTCCACAACGCCAAACAAATCAAGGGCCGCATCCAGTTCGGAGCGGCCCTTTTTTGTTGATCCAGCCTTGATCGCATCAAACCGCAGACGCAGCGCCTTTTTCTCATCGCCCTGACAATCGTTCCATGGGCGGCCCTGCAGACCCATCACGATCACATAATAACCAATGAAATGCGGCGTTGAACCGGTGCTCAGCAAGCGCCGATACGCCTCATCCGCGCCAATGTCGCGCAGGTCTTCGGCCGAATGGATACCGGCGCGGGAAAAGGCCGCCTCGGACGCGGGGCCGATATTTGGAATCGTGGTGATGGGTGTTGGCATGTCAGGTCCAAAAACATCAGGTCCTGCTACGACCATTCATCCAGACTACGGTAGCCCCACGCATTTTCAATGCCAAATGCCGGTCGTCAGATAGAAGCCCAATCCCGAAACACGGTTTGGCCCTGTTGCTGTCCGGGGCTGGTATCTTGGCCCTGCTGTTGCGCAGGGGTGGTTCCGCCCGTTTGCTGGGTCGGTTTAGGGGTAGATTTGGCCATCGGGCTGCTCCGCTTAAGTTGGCTCTTCTGATTGAAATGCACCACGCCAGAACTGTGACACATTTGTTTCAAATTGAATCTAACCCATTGAAAAGGCAAGAGCGTGACTAAAATCTGTCGTCTTTTTGATAAGTTAGCGCAAACATGTGTGGATAAGACAACAACTGTCGCTGTGACATAGGCCTGTCGAAGCGTGAATTGGCCAGCGACACCGCCCATGGCGCAGGTCGCAGGCGATGCCACCGCCAAGAGAGTGCCTTTTGTGATTTGAAAGCGCTTTGGGAAATGTATTTATGACATTTCGCCTCAAATCTGTAGATTTTGCATCCTGTTCCTGCGATAGATACAAAGCGGTTTGACCGCGTTGGCAAGATTGATATCGTTCCACCTCGTCGCTTCCTTGACCTTGGGGGCCAGAGTGCCGACAGTGGGGCATAGCAATTTTGCGGCGCGCGATCGCCGCAGCCAACTTACAGACGGAACAAGACCTCGTGAATGATCTGAGCCTGACCCCAAACCTGCTGCAAGCCGATATCCAACGGCACCTGACCTTTACGCTTGGAAAGGACACGCCCAACGCCAGTGTCTATGATTGGCGCATGGCGCTGTCGTTTGCGATTCGTGACCGGATTGTCGAGCCGTGGTTCACCTCGACACGCCGCACTTGGGCCGAAGACCGCAAGCGCGTGTATTATCTGTCGATGGAATTTCTGATTGGTCGGATCCTAGAGGATGCAACCATCAATCTTGGCCTGCGCGACATGGCCGAAGACGCGATGACCGCCTTTGGGCAGGATTTCCGCACCATCATCGAAGATGAACCTGACGCGGCGCTTGGCAATGGTGGTCTGGGCCGGCTTGCCGCCTGTTTCATGGAATCCATGGCGACACTGGGCTGTCCCGCATACGGTTATGGCATCCGCTATGAACACGGCCTATTCCGGCAGCGGTTCGAAGGCGGCCAACAGGCCGAAGCGCCGGAAGATTGGCTAAGTCAACGTCACCCGTGGGAATTTGAACGCCCCGAGGCCGCGTATACAATCGGCTTCAAAGGGGCCGTTGAAACCCGCGCTGGCCGCGAGATCTGGGTGCCGGGCGAGACTGTTCTTGCCTCGGCGCATGATACCCCGGTGGTGGGCTGGCAGGGCAAATGGGCCAACACTTTGCGGCTTTGGGGGGCAAAGCCCACCACCATGTTTGATCTCGCCCGTTTCAATCGCGGCGACTATGCGGCGGCGGCGGAACCCGAGGCATTGGCGCGCACGCTGTCGCGTGTGCTTTACCCAGATGACACCACCTATCAGGGCAAAGAACTGCGCCTGAAGCAGGAATTTTTCCTGACCTCCGCCGCTCTGCAAGATATCCTGCGCCGGTATCTGGCCAAACATTCCGATCTGGCTGCCTTGCCAAAACATGTGGCAATCCAGATGAACGACACCCACCCCGCCATTGCCGGGCCCGAACTGGTGCGCCTGCTGTCTGACGAACACGGCATGGAATTTACCGACGCGCTGACCACAGCACAGGCCTGCCTTGGCTACACCAACCACACGCTGCTGCCCGAGGCGTTGGAAAAATGGGCGACCTACACCTTTGGCAACGTGCTGCCGCGCCATATGCAGATAGTGGAGCGTATCGACGGCTGGCACCGCCGCACCTACCCGAACCGCCCGCATTATGTGGGTATCGTCAAGCACCACGAAGTGCGGATGGGCGAGTTGGCCTTCATAATGGCGCATAAGGTGAACGGCGTGTCGGCGTTGCATTCCGATCTGGTGAAAAAGAACCTGTTTCCCGAATTGGACCGCCTGCACCCGGGCCGCATCATTAACCAAACCAATGGCGTCACGCCACGTCGCTGGCTGAAAATGGCAAATCGGCCATTGGCGGGACTGATAACCGATACCATCGGTGCGGGCTGGGAAAGCGATCTGGACCGCCTGAAAGGGCTGGAGCCGCATACAGAAGATGCTGGTTTTCGCAATGACTTTGCCGCAGCAAAACGCGCCAACAAGGTGCATCTGGCGGGTTGGATCAAGGATGCGTGCGGTGTTAACGTCAGCCCCGATGCGCTGTTTGACGTGCAGATCAAGCGTATCCATGAATACAAACGCCAACTTTTGAACATCCTGGAAACCATCGCTCGTTGGGATGCGATTCGTCGCAACCCGAACGCACCTTGGGTGCCCCGTGTCAAAATCTTCGGCGGCAAGTCCGCACCGGGCTATGCTGTTGCCAAGGAAATAATTCACCTTATCAACGATGTAGCGACCGTTGTTAACAACGATCCCGTGGTTGGTGACCGCTTGAAAGTGATCTACCCCGCCAATTACAACGTCTCCATGGCGGAACGGCTGATCCCGGCGGCAGACCTGTCTGAACAAATCTCAACCGCTGGCAAAGAAGCATCTGGCACTGGCAACATGAAGTTCATGATGAACGGCGCGCCGACAATCGGCACGCTGGACGGAGCGAACGTGGAGATCCTGCAAGAAGTCGGGGCAGAGAACTTCTTTCTCTTTGGTCTGACAACGGATGAAGTCGTTAAGCGCAGGCAAGACCCCGACCATTCGCGCCACGCGATTGAAGCCAGCAAATCCCTGCAGGACGTGCTCCAAATGATCGCGGAAGGGGTGTTTTCGCCCGGTGACGTTGACCGCTATGATGGCTTGCTGCACCGGATTTGGCACAGTGATTACTTCTTGGTTGCGTCTGATTTTGATGCCTATGCCGATGCACAAGACCGCGTAGATGCCGCCTATGCTGATCAGACCAATTGGGTCAAAATGGCTGCAATGAACACCGCGCGATCTGGATTTTTCTCGTCTGACCGGACAATTCGTTCTTACATGGCGGATGTCTGGTCGGTGACGCCCGCCCTATAACGGAGGTAGCGATGTCTGACGCCCCATTGGTAGACCACGGTGCCGCCGAAGCGATTCTAAATGGCTCGCACGGTGATCCTTTTTCCGCGCTTGGTCTGCACAAGCGGGGCAAAGCTTGGGTCGTTACCGCCTTTGTGCCGGGGGCTGACCGGCTTTGGGTGCTGACCGGAAAGGCAGGCAAGGCGGAAGAAGCTGCACCCGTTGACGGCGCTGCGGGCCTTTTTGCCCTGCAACTTCCTAAAAAATCGGACTACCGCCTGCGCGCATCCGGCCACGGTACGGAATGGGAATTTGAAGATCCGTTCCGTTTTGGCCCGGTGATGGGCGAGATGGACGAATATCTGCTGGGCGAGGGCACGCATAAACGCCTGTGGCAGGTGCTGGGCGCGCATTTGATCACCCATGAAGGCGTCGATGGAACGCATTTCGCCGTTTGGGCCCCGAATGCACAGCGGGTTTCCGTGGTGGGCGATTTCAACATCTGGGATGGCCGCCGCCACCCGATGCGCAGACGCGGGGCCACTGGGGTTTGGGAAACCTTCATTCCCGGCCTTGGCGACGGGGCGAGTTACAAATACGAAATTCGCGGCGCGCATGGCGAAATGATGCCGCTGAAGGCCGATCCTGTGGGGTTTGGGTCCGAACACCCGCCCGCAAACGCCTCCGTCGTGCGCAAGATCACCGGCGATTGGAATGATGCCAAATGGATGGCGCGGCGTGCCAAATCGCACACCGTTGATGCCCCAATTTCGGTTTACGAAGTGCATCTTGGCTCGTGGAGGCGTGCCGCTGACAACCGCATGCTCAGCTATACTGAGCTTGCCACCGAACTGGTCGATTACGTGGCCGACATGGGGTTCACCCATATCGAGCTGATGCCGATCTCTGAATTCCCGTTCGATGGATCATGGGGTTATCAACCCGTCGGCCTGTTTGCGCCCACCATCCGCCACGGCACCCCGCCCGAATTTCGCGCCTTTATGGACGCGGCCCACGCCAAGGGCGTCGGCGTTCTGCTCGATTGGGTGCCGGGCCATTTCCCGACCGATGCGCATGGGCTTGGCCAGTTTGACGGAACACCGCTTTACGAACACCAAGACCCGCGCGAAGGCTTCCACCAAGATTGGAACACCCTGATCTTCAACTATGGCCGGGTCGAAGTTTCCAACCTGCTGACCTCTAACGCCCTCTATTGGCTAGAGGAATTCCACTTGGATGGCCTGCGCGTTGATGCTGTTGCCTCAATGCTTTATCGCGACTACAGCCGCAAAGAAGGCCAATGGGTGCCCAACCGTGATGGCGGGCGCGAGAATTATGAGGCGATTGCCGTTCTGCAACGCATGAACATCACCGCCTACGGCGAAGTGCCGGGTATCATGACCGTGGCCGAAGAAAGCACGGCCTTCCCCGGTGTGTCGCGTCCGGTCAACCACGGGGGCCTTGGCTTTGGCTTCAAGTGGAATATGGGCTGGATGAACGACACCCTGTCCTACATGCAAAAAGATCCGGTCCACCGCAAATACCACCACCATATGATGACCTTCGGCCTGCATTACGCGTGGTCGGAAAATTACATCCTGCCGATCAGCCATGATGAAGTGGTGCATGGTAAAGGGTCCATGCTGGATAAAATGCCGGGGTCGGGGGCGGAAAAATTCGCAAACCTGCGGGCCTACTATGGCTTCATGTGGGCCCATCCCGGCAAGAAGCTGTTGTTCATGGGCCAGGAATTCGCCCAAGGTGCCGAATGGAACCACAACCACAGCCTTGATTGGCACCAGTTGGATGACCCCGCCCACCGCGGCGTGCAAAGCTTAGTGCGCGATCTGAACCGGGTTTACCGCGAAAACGCCGCCTTGCACGTGAATGACGCCCGGCCAGAGGGTTTTGCTTGGCTCGAGTCCAACGACGCCGAAGCCTCGGTCTACGCTTGGGTCCGCAAGGGCAATGCCAAAGACCCCGATGTGGTCGCCGTGGTCAACATGACGCCAGTTGACCGCCAGTACCGCATTGGCCTGCCATCAAGCGGCCATTGGGACGAGATTCTGAACACCGACGCCGCCATTTACGGTGGTGGCAACCGTGGCAATCTGGGCGGCGTGACTACGGAAAGCAAAGCGTGGCACGGCCAAAAGCAATCGGCGCTGATCGCCCTGCCGCCGTTGTCGGTCGTGTATTTGCGCAAAGCCTAAAGACGAAGGCCCGGCGGGGGAGGCTGGGCTGAGGGAATTTTAAGCCGGGGGTACCCCCGCATCAGGGAGGACGGAATGCAACCAAGACCGAACGCGCGGCTTTCATCGCAGGCCATGGCCTTTGTGCTGGCCGGGGGGCGTGGCAGCCGCCTGAAGGAACTGACCGACAGACGCGCCAAACCGGCGGTGTATTTCGGCGGCAAAACCCGGATCATCGACTTTGCTTTGTCAAACGCGCTGAATTCCGGCATCCGAAAAATGGCAATTGCGACGCAGTACAAAGCCCATTCCTTGATCCGGCATTGCCAACGCGGCTGGTCGTTCTTTCGGGCAGAACGCAACGAATATCTGGATATTCTGCCCGCCTCGCAGCGCGTCAGCGAAAACAAATGGTATCTGGGTACAGCCGATGCGGTTACGCAGAACATTGATATCGTTGACAGCTACGGCATCAAATACGCGGTAATCCTTGCGGGCGATCACATCTACAAGATGGATTACGAAGTGATGTTGCGCCAGCATGTGGACAGCAACGCTGATGTGACCATCGGCTGTCTGACCGTGCCGCGCATGGAAGCGGTGGCCTTTGGCGTCATGCATGTCGACAAAAACATGCGCATCACAGATTTTCTGGAAAAGCCCAAAGACCCGCCAAGTATTCCCGGTGATCCCGACCATGCACTGGCCTCGATGGGGATCTATATCTTCAACTGGGCCTTCCTGCGAGATCTCTTGATCAAGGACGCCGAAGACCCCAGCAGTAGC
>JANOFE010000048.1:0-14061 GCA_031413495.1 Pseudorhodobacter sp.
GGGCGCAGCCCTGTGTTGGTTTTCTGTCGGACGGGGTTATCTTGCTACATTGGTCTGGCCGTAGTCAGCATTTGTAAGTTGTTGGCATCGTGCTGACGACAACGGCTGGGCTTCCTTTGACAGTTCTTACTCCCCGCCCCCAAACCACCCGCCATATTCCGCCCTCAGCACATTCTTCTGCACCTTTCCCATCGCGTTGCGCGGCAGGTCTTTCACCACCACGGCGGCTTTGGGATGTTTGAAGCGCGCGAGTTGGGCGTGGAGGGTTTTTAGAACCTGATCGGGGTCCAGCGTGGTGCTGGGGGTCGCAGTTAGCACGGCAAACACCGCTTCGCCAAAATCGGGGTGCGGCAGGCCGATGACGGCGGATTCTGATACTCCCGGAATGGCATCCAGCAGCAGTTCCACCTCTTTGGGGTAGATGTTGAAGCCGCCGGAGATGATCAGGTCTTTTTGGCGCCCTACGATGTGCAGGTAGCCGTCTGCATCGAACATTCCCAGATCGCCGGTGATGAAAAAGCCGTCGGGACGCAGGTCTTCGGCGGTTTTCTCAGCCATGTTCCAGTAGCCTTTGATGACGTTTGGGCCGCGCACCTCGATCATGCCGGTTTGGCCTTGGGGGAGTTCTGCGCCGTTTTCGGTGATTTTCACCGTGACCCCCGGCAGGGGGTGGCCGACGGTGCCTGCGCGACGGTCGCCTTGGTAAGGGTTAGAGGTGTTCATATTGGTCTCAGTCATGCCGTAGCGTTCAAGGATTTTTTGGCCTGTGCGGGCCGCAAATGCGCGGTGGGTGTCGGCCAGCAGGGGGGCCGAGCCGGAGATGATCAGGTCTTTTTGGCGCCCTACGATGTGCAGGTAGCCGTCTGGGTCGAGTAGCCCCAGATCGCCGGTAATGAAAAAGCCGTCGGGGCGCAGGTCTTCGGCAGTTTTGTCAGCCATGTTCCAGTAGCCTTTGAAGACGTTGGGGCCGCGTACCTCGATCATGCCGGTTTGGCCTTGGGGGAGTTCTGCGCCGTTTTCGGTGATTTTGACCTCAACCCCCGGCAGGGGCTGGCCGACGGTGCCAGCGCGACGGTCGCCTTGGTAAGGGTTAGAGGTGTTCATATTGGTCTCAGTCATGCCGTAGCGTTCCAGGATTTTTTGGCCGGTGCGGGCCGCAAATGCGCGGTGGGTGTCGGCCAGCAGGGGGGCGGAGCCAGAGATGAACAGGCGCATATGGGCGGCGGCGGCTTGGGTGAAACGGGGATCCTCCAGCAGGCGGGTGTAGAAGGTGGGGACGCCCATCATGGTGGTGGCGCGCGGCAAGTGAGCAAGCACGGTATCGGGGTGGAATGTGGGTAGGAAAATCATCTGCGCCCCGGTCAGCAGGGCCGTGTTGGTGGCGACAAACAGGCCGTGGGTGTGGAAAATGGGCAGGGCGTGCAGCAGGGTATCACGCGCCGTGAACTGCCACAGATCGGCCAGGGTTTGCGCGTTGGAGAGAAGGTTGTCTTGCGTCAGCATCGCCCCTTTGGAGCGGCCCGTGGTGCCAGAAGTATAGAGAAGGGCAGCCAGATCATCGGGGCCGCGGGGCACTGCGGTATAGGCGTCAGACGCAGCGTGGGAAAGACTGCCAGAACCATCGGCATTCAGGGTCAGCACCCTGCAGTCGGCAGGTGTGCAATTTGCCAGACCGTCTTTTCGTGCACCGTCACAGACCAGAATTTTTGGCGTGGCATCGTTTAGGAAATAGGCAACTTCAGCGTCGGTATAGGCGGGGTTCAGGGGTAGGAACACGGCCCCCAAGGCGACGGATGCGCCGTAAAGCGCCAAAGCCTGCGGGGTTTTGGTGATCTGGGCGGCAATCCTGTCACCGGGTTTTACGCCCAGCGCGTGCAGCAGATTGGCCTGTTGCGCAATCAGGTTATGAAAGGCGCGGCCTGTGATTTCACTGTGATCCGGCAAAACAAGCATGGCCGAGGCGCGCTTTTGCAGCGGGGCAAAGAGGGCGTCGAAAAGCGGGTTTGCCACAGAAACATTTCCTGAAATTTAACAATTTTCAGTTTAACATCGGCCAAGTGGCTGCGGCAAGGGATGCCTTTTGACCTCGGATATTGTTGCCATAATGGAAACCGATTGTTTGGTTTTTATACCAAAAGGCCGTGACAGTTCCTTGCCGCCGCCCAAGTTTCGCCCCGCTGGTTAACCACAACCAGAGGTATAATATGTCAGGATTGGAGACGATAATGAAATACGCCAACGCCCTGCTTGCCCGTCTTGGGCTGACCACAAAAGATGACGCCACGGATGCGTTTGATCTGCGCCTGCGCCGGATCGAGGCGCGTGAAGCCAAGCGCGCTGTGCAACAAAGCCTGTTCAGAAATCAACAGACACGCCAGGCAGCCTGATCTCGCGCAACAGATCGCGCACCTCCTGCCGGGCGGCGATATTAGAGATGTTCAGCTGATCGACCCCGGTATCTTTGAGATCCAGCAGCGTTAAGCCGCGCGGGAACAATTCCCGGAAAATGACGCGTTCAGAAAAGCCGGGGGCGACGCGAAAGCCGATGCGCTTGGACAGGTCTTCCAGCGCCGCGCCAACCTTTTTCTTGTTGTGCATCTGCTGCGCACCAAGGCGGTTGCGCAGCACAATCCAATCTATCGGTTTCAACCCCGCCTGCGCGCGAAGTTGACGCGCGTTCCAGACCATTTCGGAATAGATCGAAGGGCCCTTCACTTTGCCGGTCTCATAATCCATCCGCGCCAGCAGATCGAAATCAATGAAACTGTCGTTCAGGGGTGTGATCAGGGTATCGGCCAAGGAATGGGCCACCTGGCTTAAGCGGGTGTGCGAACCGGGGCAGTCGATCATGATGAAATCGGACGTCGGTTCCAGCGCCGAAATGGCGGCAGACAGGCGGTGATCGTAGGCGTTTTCGCCAGCTGGGATAAGACTTGCGTCAATTTCCGGCATGTCTTGGTAATTGGGTGATGGCAGGGTCAGCCCCGTGCGGCGCAGGTAGGCAAGCCGGTTTTCGACATAGCGCCCAAAGCTGCGTTGCCGCAGATCAAGATCCAGCGCACCAACCCGGTGGCCCATGCGCACAAGGGCGGTGGCCACATGCATGCAGGTGGTGGATTTGCCCGACCCGCCCTTTTCGTTGCCGACAACGATGATATGCGCCACGCAGACCCCCCGGACCAGATGCAAAAGGCGCACCAAGCCCGGTGCGCCTTTTAGTCTATTTCGAACATGCTTCCTTGGGAAGCAATCATAATTCGACGGTCACAAGTCCAAATCGCTTAACCAATAGCCACTTAAGCGGGACTTGCGTGGTCTTAGAAACCCAAGCCGGAATACTTGTTCTTGAACTTTGACACGCGCCCACCGGTATCCAGCAGCTTGGCCGAACCGCCGGTCCAGGCTGGGTGTACGGAAGGATCAATGTCCAAAGACATCTGATCGCCTTCCTTGCCCCAAGTTGTGCGGGTTTGGAAAATGGTGCCATCGGTCATTTTGACGTTGATGGTGTGATAATCGGGGTGAGTATCTGCTTTCATCTTTCCGGTCCTTACGCGCTGACTGGGGCTTTGTAATTGGTATCTTCCATGATGCGGGCAGATTTGCCGCGACGATCACGCAAGTAATACAGCTTGGCGCGGCGCACGCGGCCACGACGGACAACTTCGATGCTGTCGATGTTGGTGGAATAGAGCGGGAATACACGCTCCACCCCTTCGCCGAACGAGATTTTACGCACGGTGAAGCTTGCAGAGATGGTAGCGCCACCCTTGCGGCCGATCACAACGCCTTCGTAAATCTGCACACGGCTACGGGTGCCTTCGGTTACTTTGTAACCAACTTTAACGGTATCACCGGCTTTGAAATCCGGGATGGTCTTGCCGAGTGCCGCGATTTGTTCGGCCTCTATCTGCGCGATAAGGTTCATCGCAATTCCTTTCTTACACGGGGTTTTCCCCGACATGATGCCGCACCAGAGCTTCGGTCTTCAACCGGGTCCACACCTTGGTAGGTATGCCCGCCAGAGATGGGGCCTGCTTTTTTGGTCCGATCTAAGCGCCACGCATGTCGAAGGAAACAGGCGCTATGGCAAAAAGGAATCGGGCCCGATGGGTATTTAGACCCCGGACTAAGGGCGTATAGGGTTTGGGGCCGGATGGGTCAAGGGGATGGGGGTAGAGCTATCATACTTGGCTTCCCTTGGCCCGGAATAAAGGGCGTTAGCCCGCCGGGCCGCGCCCTCCCTCCCCCTTGGGAGGGCGCACTTGAGGTGTCGCCAGCAGAACATCTACGGGAGGGGTTGAGGAATAAAGCGCCTAAGATCAATATCGTAGCGCCCGCCCGAGGGAGGGCACGACCCTTAGGTTGCGCCAAGTTGCCGCTTTGGAAGATACCGCAATATAGACCGGAATATGATTGGGCTGGGTTTGTTCCTTGGCTGATCCTTCGGCCAGATGTCGCATTTACCATATGCGACCGCTCTGAGATTACTTCCGCCCCAAATACGCCGCCCACAAATCCGGCCTTCGATCCTTCGTAATCGCTTCAGCCTGTGCCTTGCGCCATTTGGCAATCTCGCCGTGGTGGCCCGATTGCAAAACATCGGGGATTGGGCGGTCGTTCCAGACCGTGGGCCTTGTGAATTGCGGGAATTCCAACAGGCCGTGGGAGAAGGATTCTTCCTCAGTTGAGGCCTGATTGCCCAGCACATTGGGCAGCAATCGCACGGTAGCGTCCAGCATTGCTTGCGCTGCAATCTCGCCGCCGGTCAGGATGAAATCGCCAAGGCTGACCTCCTCGACATCGTGGTGATCCAGCACGCGCTGATCGACGCCTTCAAAGCGGCCGCACAGCAGGGTGATACCGTCACAGGCAGCAAACCGGTGCGCCATGGCCTGGTCAAAGGGTTTGCCGCGAGGGGAAAGGTAGATGACGGGCCAACGGGATTTGGGGAAGCCCGTTGCAGCCGCCGCGAAGGCACGATCCACCACATCGGCGCGCAGAACCATACCCGCGCCGCCGCCAGCGGGGCTGTCATCGACGTTGCGATGTTTGCCGTCGCCCAGCAGTCTTAGATCAATCGTGTCAAGCCGCCAAAGGCCTTGATCAAGCGCTTTTCCGGTCAGCGACAGGCCAAGTGTGCCCGGAAACGCCTCGGGAAACAGGGTGATCACCCGCGCCTCCCACGCGCCTTTGACACGGGGGGAGCCTTCCATCAGGTCGCGGGGGGCCAGCGATGCCGAAATGGTAAGCCTGCCGTGGGACTTCGGTTTGGGATCGGGTACATCGGTCATGGCGCAGTATCTATCGGCAAAATTCCACGCGGACTAGGGGCTGCGCGTGCCAGATGTGCCAGCATCGGGCGCAGGTGCGGCTTTTGCAACGATTGCCGCTTCGACAGGGGGAAGGTCTTTTTGATCGGCCGACGATGGTGGTGCTGCCCGCTGCGACCACGGATCCCAGATCATCCGCGCCAAAGGAATTGACAGAAACGAAATCGCAAGCGGCAACGTTGCGGGAAACCCGGTCATTGCCCCAAGGATACCGCCAATACCCCGACCGATACCGAACAGGATGACAACGAACAAAAGCTGCACTGCCGCCCGCGCGGCCACGGCGATGCATGCATCAAGCGTCATCCATTCGGCGCGGTTGATCGGAAATTCATAGGGCTGCAAAATGACCAGCCACAAAACAAATATGGCCGTAAACAGGGCAACATACCCCCAACCGAGACCAGCAAGCCCTGCAAGCAAAGGGCCAAAATACAAAAATGCATTGGCCACCATCAAAAGGCGTCGACGAGTTTCCATGCGTGATCCGGTTTTATGTTCACCGATCACGCTACAGCATTGCGACAGTTTTAGTCCAGCCCTTCGGGCAGATCCGCGATGATGCGTCTGGCGGCCAGGTCTACCGTCGGGACAATCGCCCGGGTAAAGGGCAGCAAAAGCGCCGTTTTCATGCCCGGACCCATGATTTCCAACAAGTCCCCTGCCCCGTGGTTATGCACGGCCTGCAGGGTACCGATCAACGCGCCGCCGGTATCATGCACGGCCATGCCGATCAGGTCGGTATGGTAGAATTCGTCATCCGGCAGCGAGGGTAGTTTGCTGCGGTCTGCATAAAGGCTGGTGCCTTTCAATGCGTCGGCTTGTTCTTTTGTCGTAATGCCCGTCAGGCGCGCGCCAAGGCCGTTTGCCACGGGCCGCGTCAATTTGACGGTGAAGCTACGGGTGCCGTCTTCGGTGGTAAGTTGGCCGTAGGTCGCAATGGCATCGGGGGTGGAGCAGAAGGATTTAAGGCGCACTTCGCCTTGCAGGCCGAAAGAGCCTGCGATTGCTCCAACACAGATACGGTCAGCGGTCATTTAACGGGTCTCCCGGATCAGGGTTGGGCTGCGGGTTTCCCAGCCGGCGCGTTCCAGTTCTGGGGTGTCGTCGGCGGTTTCGGGCCAACCTACGCACAGGTAGCCGACAAGTCGCCAGTCGGGTGGCGTATTCAGGTCTTTTGCCAGTTGGACAGGGTCAAGGATGGAAACCCAACCGACGCCAAGCCCTTCGGCGCGGGCCAAAAGCCAGAACAGGGTGATGGCACCGACCACCGAATAGGCGCGCATTTCTGGCATCGTGGTGGCCCCGAGGCCAGCGCCTTTTGGCGTGGCATCATCGCAGTAAATGGCAAGATGAATGGGGGCTTCCTGCATGCCGGACAGTTTTAGGGATGCATAAAGATTAGCCTTTTCATCGCAGTAGCCGGAAAGGGCTTCGACGTTGGCGGCTTTGAAATTGGCAATGGCGGCGGCGCGGGCGGCGGTTGAGGTGACATCAATCACCCGCCAGGGTTCTGAAAGGCCGACCGATGGCGCAAGGGAAAATGCGGACAGGCAGCGGTCAAGAACCGCTGCCTCTACCGGGTCTTGGCGAAAGCGGCGCACGTCGCGCCGCCAGCGCATAAGTTCGCGCAGCTCTGCCTGAAAATCAGCGGAAAAGCTGGGCGTCACGGCTGTTTATTCTGCGTCTGCGGGGGCCGCGTTGCGGGCGGCTTTCTTGGCGGCGAGGTCTGCCATGCGCTTGCCGGGGACGGCGGCTTTGGGGTTGCTGCGGACTTTTTTCGCAACGACACCAGCGGCTTCGAGGAAACGCGCGATGCGGTCGGTGGGCTGTGCGCCTTGGCCGATCCAGTATTGCACACGTTCAATATCCATTTTCACGCGGCCTTCGTTGTCTTTGGCCAGCAATGGGTCATAGGTGCCGAGCTTTTCCAAAAAGCGGCCATCGCGCGGCATGCGGCTGTCGGTGGCGACGATGGAATAGTGTGGGCGCTTTTTAGAGCCACCACGGGCAAGACGGATTTTCATAGACATAGTGTAGTCTCCTTAGGTTTGGTTAAAACCGGGCAAGCCCCAGTTATTTCTGTAATTTCTCATGATGCCTGATGACTTCGGAGATGATGAAGGTCAGGAATTTCTTGGCAAGCGTCGGGTCAAGATCGGCTTGCTGTGAAAGTTGTTCCAGCCGCGCCATTTGTGCCGCCTCGCGGGTGGGGTCAGACGGCGGCAGATTGTGTTCGGCCTTCAAGCGCCCCACGGCCTGGGTTTGCTTGAAGCGTTCGGCAAGCGTGTAGACTAAGATCGCATCAAGGCGGTCGATGGCATTTCGGTGGTCATGCAACAGCGCCTGCGCGCGGGTGGCGGCGTCAGTCATGGCAGGCTCCATGGTGATTTGGGGTGGCATTATGCGTGCATACCCCGTGCTTTTTGCGTGCTGACAGCGCTATCATGCCAACCCCCGCAAATCGTGGCGGATAACAACATCGGTATCGTCCTGCCCCGACAAGGTTTCGTCGACCACACCGCCCAAGCGCATAGCAAGGGCGATGGACCGGGCATTCATCGGGTCGATGTAATTGACCAAGCGGTCCCAGCCAAAGGTTTGCCGCGCCCAAAGCATCACGCGCAAGGCAGCCTCGGCGGCGATGCCGCGACCCTCGGCAGTGGGGATCACGAACCAACCGAGTTCAGGTTCGGGGTAATCGGACGGGTGGTAAATGCCAACCTCGCCGACATAGGCCCCGGTGGCCGTATCATCGACCGAAAACGGGCCGTAGCCGAGCAGCGGCCACTGGCCCACCTCGGACGCAAAGATGCGCCATGTCGAATGGCGGTCCAATGGGCCGCCTTCCCAGATCGAGCGGTTGGACGACGCAAATTCCGCGCGCGGCTCGAAATCCGCAAGGCATGGCATCCGCAGCGTCAGGTTTTGGGTATGCAGAGTGGGGGCGATCATGCGGGTGCGCCAGACTTGGGGTGACGGTAGAGGTGGTGGGGTTCGCCGTCTTCGTCAAAAGCGCGCTCAAAACGGGCACCGACGCGGGTGGCAAGCGCAAGGGAGCGGGTATTGCTGGGGTCGATGAAGCTGGCGAGGGGGCCAAGCCCGAAATGTGTATCAGCATACTTGCGTGCGGCGATCACCGCTTCCGTGCCATAGCCGTGGCCTTCAAAGCCGTCAAAAAGGCCCCATGCGAGTTCGGGTTCGGGGGAATCGATTGGGAAGATCACGCCAACGCGGCCAAGGAATACCGAGTCTTCAGTGCGGTCTACCGACCAATAGCCATAGCCACGCAAGGCCCACTGGCCGATGGTGATCATCAAAAGCCGCCACGCGCCAAGGCGGTTGAATGGGCCACCGACATAGTGGCTGCGCGGGCTTGTGCCAAAATCTATCATGGCGTCGAGGTCGGACTCGCGCGGCGCGCGCAGGGTCAGGCGGTCGGTCATGACGGTAGGAATGGAAAACGGCAGGGTCATTTCTTTTTCATCAACCCCGACAGACCCGAAGGCAAAGTCATGCCGCGTGGCATTCCGGGCATACCGCCACCCATGCCTTTCATGGCGCGGGCGGCTTCTTCCAGCTTTGCGGGGTCCATGGTGGAGGGGTCCATGCCACCCTTGCCACCGAGCATTTGTTTCAGGGCATTCTTCATCATGCCGCCCTTGCCCATTTTCTTCATCATTTCGGCCATCTGCTTGTGTTGTTTGAGCAGACGGTTAAGTTCCTGCACCTCTAGCCCGGCACCGGATGCGACGCGCTTTTTGCGGCTTGCTGCCAGCAGATCGGGGTTGGCGCGTTCGCGTTTGGTCATCGACTGGATCAGGGCGATCTGGCGGCGCAGCATTTTATCGTCAAAGCCCGCATCGGCGGCGGCTTTTTGCATTTTGCCCATGCCCGGCATCATGCCCATGACGCCCTGCATGCCGCCCATCTTTTGCATCTGTTCCAGCTGGCCCTTGAGGTCATTCATGTTGAACAGACCTTTGGCAAAGCGTTTGGCCATGCGTTCGGCTTGTTCAGCCTCGAACGTTTCTTGCGCTTTTTCGACGAGGGCGACGATATCGCCCATCCCTAAGATGCGGCCTGCGACGCGTTCGGGTTCGAACGTTTCCAGCGCGTCCATTTTTTCGCCCATGCCGACGAAGCGGATGGGTTTGCCGGTGACGGCGCGCATCGACAGGGCCGCACCGCCGCGACCGTCACCGTCCATCCGCGTCAGGACAACGCCGGTGATGCCCACCTTGCCGTCAAATTCGGTGGCAACGTTGACCGCGTCTTGACCGGTCAGGCCATCGACAACCAGCAGGGTTTCGCGTGGTTGGGCGATGTTGCGGACGGCTTGCACTTCGTCCATCAACACTTCGTCGATGTGCAAACGGCCTGCGGTATCAAGGAACAGCACATCATAGCCGCCCATTGCGGCTTGGGTTTTCGCGCGTTTGGCGATCTGGACGGCGGATTCGCCTTTGACGATGGGGAGTGAATCTACGCCGACTTGGGCGGCCAGAATTTGCAACTGTTCCATCGCGGCGGGGCGGTTGGTATCAAGTGACGCCAGCAGCACGCGCTTGCCTTGGCGGTCTTTCAGGCGTTTGGCCAATTTCGCCGTAGTGGTGGTTTTACCCGATCCCTGAAGGCCGACCATCAGAACGGTCGCGGGCGGATTGTCGATTTTCAGGGCATCGGCGGGGCCATCGCCGCGCAGCACGTTGATCAACTCGTCATGCACGATCTTGACGACCTGCTGACCCGGCGAGATGGAACGGGTGACGGCTTGACCCGTGGCCTTGTCCTGCACCGCTTTGATGAAATCGCGGGCGACGGGAAGGGATACGTCAGCATCCAGCAGCGCGGTGCGCACTTCGCGCAGGGCGGTGGCGACATCGGCATCAGTCAACGCGCCCTGTTTGGTCAGGCGGTCGAAAACAGAACCAAGGCGTTCTGAGAGGTTTTCGAACATGGCGCGGCGTCCTTTGGTTGCTGTTTGCCAGATGTACGGTCCGGCGGCGGAAACCCCAAACAATGCAAGGGGGCACCCGTGGGCGCAACGCGCTGACGGATGGCGATCCCGGCATAAGCCTAGGGACCGGAAGCGCTGCCTCCGGTGGAATTGCGGCGGGAATAGGCTGGCGGGGGCGGGGAGTCAAGTGTTGGGCGTTGTGGGGGGCGAGGCATAGCGGGCATGCGCGGATATTTGAGCCAAGATGAAATTTGAAATGCGGGTTGTGGTGCGGCGTGGGGGGGCTAGAGTTACGACAAAAGGTAAGGGAGACGCGCTTGGAAAACTGGGATGAAATTCGCACGGCGTTTCAGGTGGCACGGCTGGGCACGGTATCAGGGGCGGCGGATGTACTTGGTGTGCATCATGCAACGGTGATCCGGCATATTGATGCGCTGGAAAAGCGGCTGGGGGTGCGGCTGTTTCAAAGGCACGCGCGCGGCTATGCGGCGACCGAAGCCGGGCGCGATTTGCTGGGCGTGGCGCAGGCAACGGAGGAACAGTTCAGCCAGCTGTCGAGCCGCATCAAGGGCCAGGGCGAGACGGTGACGGGCGAGTTGGTGGTGACATCCATCACCGGCTTGGCCGATTTGCTGACGCCGGTATTGGCAGGGTTTCAGGCGGATCATCCGGGGCTGATTGTGCGGTTTTTGACCGACATGCGGTTGTTCCGGCTGGATTACGGCGAGGCGCATGTGGCCATTCGAGCAGGATCTGCGCCGCAGGAGCCCGACAATGTGGCGCAACCGTTGGTGCGGATGCGCTGGGGTCTTTACGCGGCGAAGTGTTATGTAGCAGCATATGGGCTGCCGGGCGGGATTGAGGATTTTCCAAAGCACCGCTTTATCGGCGCTGATAGCCCCGATACCCGCGCGCCGTTTTACAAATGGTTGCGCGATACGGTGCCGGTGGGCTGTTTGACGTATCTCGCGACCGAGCCTGCCTCGATGGACGCTGCGTTGCGGGCCGGGGCGGGCATCGGGTTTTTGGCGGCGCGGTTGGCGGAAGGGGACGACGATCTGGTTGAAGTGTTGCCACCGCGCCCGGAATGGGACTCGCCCTTGTGGATCGTGACGCATGTGGATTTGCACCGGACGCTGAAGGTGCAAAGTTTCCTTGCGCATTTGAAGAAGGCGGCTGTGAGCTGGGTGGGGATTTGAGTTGCGCTGTGTTGCAATGATTGACAGCTAAATCCGGCAGCCCATAATGACATAGGGGAGGATGCTGTGCTGGTTCGCGCGACTGGGCCGGGCATAGCGGGCATTTGCGATGATCGTTTACACCTACAGTCCATGGTTGGTCGTGCTGTCTGTGATGATTGCGCTGATGGCGTCTTTCACGGGCCTTAGCATGACGCGGGGGCTGTCGCGGCAAAGCGTCGGGCAAAGGCAGCTTCGGATTGCACTGAGCTCAGTAGCGCTGGGCGGTGGCATCTGGTCGATGCATTTTCTGGCGATATTGGCGATGCGCTTCAACGTGCCTGTTTATTTCGAGATCGGCGAGACGGTGGCATCGGCGCTGTTTGCGATATTGCTGGCGGGCTTGGCGCTGCTGATCATGCATTTCGGGGTGCGGACGCAGGTTAAGGCCGCTATTTCGGGAGCGATCCTTGGGGTGGGGATTGTGGCCATGCATTATGTTGGATTATCGGCAATTGAGGGGTGTTTGCCGGTGTATTCGACGGCGGGCGTTGTGGTGGCAGGTGTGCTGGCGGTTGGCTTGGGGATTGCCGCGATTACCATTGCCTACGGCGCGCGGACGGAGCGGAACACGCTGCTTGCCACATTGGTGTTTGGTGCGGCGGTGACGGTGGTGCATTTTACCGCGATTTCGCAGACCACGTTTGAGGCGGCGGGAGCGCCGGTTTCTTTGGGGCTGGGCAACAGTCAGGTGGCGCTGTTGGTGATGCTGCCGGTGTTCATTATTGCGGGGGCGTTCTTGCTGGTCAGTGCAAGCTCACTGGGGCGTGCGCCAATGGCGGATAGTTTGGCTCCGGTGGGGTTTGTGCCGGAGATGCGGGTGGTGGGACGGCAGGCGGCCCCGATTGCGGCGGCACCGAAGCCCGAGATTGCCCAGCGCCTGCCTTACGAACGGGATGGCCGCACGCATCTGGTGGCGTTTGACACGGTTTACGCGCTGCGGGCCGAGGGGCATTATACGACGGCCTATCTGGACGTAGGGCCGATGTTTTGCCCTTGGTCGGTAACGGTGGCAGAGGAACGGTTGCCGCCGGGTTTCATGCGGGTGCATCGGTCTTGGCTGGTGAACATGGCGCTGGTATCGGCCTATGAGCGGGCCAAGGATCACGGCTACATCGTGATGGCGGGGGCGCAGGGGTTGGAGCGTATTCCAGTCAGCCGCGCGCGCATTCCTGCGGTGTTGGAGGCATTGGGGCTATAAGCCCTTTTTCGCAGTTCGTGCAAAAATTACGCAGTTCGTGAAATTTTAACCCCGTTTGGTGACTGTTTACTGCTGCTTTTTCGCGGCAGGCATACCCATTGACCTCAGCGAGCGACACTTTCAGCCAGTCAGGGAGGACGGGATGATTCCGAGTGCTTTTGAGTATCATCGGCCCAAATCGGTATCCGATGCGATAAAACTTCTGACAGATCATGGTGATGAGGCACGGGTGGTTGCGGGCGGGCACAGCCTTATTCCGATGATGAAGTTGCGGATGGCGCAGATCGGGCATCTTGTGGATTTGCAGGATGTGGGGTCGATGAAGGGCGTGACGGTTGGGGCCACGATCAAGATCGGCGCGCTGACAACGCAGGCGGAATTGATCAACAATGCAGGGCTTGTTGCGGCGGCACCGATCTTGAAAGAGGCGGCGTTGCAGATTGCCGATCCGCAGGTGCGCAACATGGGCACGGTGGGTGGCAATGTGGCGAATGGCGATCCGGGCAATGATATGCCGGGGCTGATGCAATGTCTGGACGCGACTTACACTTTGACCGGGCCATCAGGTTCGCGCGATGTGAAGGCGCGGGATTTTTATCAAAGCGCGTATTTTACTGAACGCGCCGATGATGAGATTATGGTTTCGATCAGCTTTGCCAAGCCCGTGGGAGGCCATGCTTACGAGAAGCAAAAACGCAAGATTGGCGATTATGCGACGGCGGCGGCGGCGGTGCAGATTACTGCCGTTGGTGGCCAGGTGACGGCGGCGTCGATTGCGATGACGAACTTGTCTGATGTGCCGGTTTTTAGCGCTGGTGCCGGGGCGGCGCTGGTTGGCACGACCTGCGATATGGCGGCGATCAAGGCGGCGGTGGCGGTGATGCTGGGCGATATTAACCCCGGTGAAGACAACCGCGGGCCGGTGGAATTCAAGAAACATGTAGCAGGCATTGTGCTTGGTCGGGCGATTGCCCGTGCATTTTCGCGCGCCTGAGGGGAAAAAACCATGAAAAAGATGCATCTGGAACTGACGGTGAATGGCAAAAGCATGGACGCGTTGGTAGAGCCGCGCGAATTGCTGGTGCATGTGCTGCGCGAACGGCTGGGGCTGACGGGAACTCACATAGGTTGCGAGACGAGCCATTGCGGCGTCTGCACGGTGGATTTCAACGGCAAATCGGTGAAATCCTGCACCATTCTGGCGGCCCAAGCGCAGGGGGCCAGCATCACCACTATCGAAGGCATTGCCAGATCGGCCGCCTGCAACACCGCAATCACGCCCGGCACTTTCATCGCGGCCGATGTATCCACCGATTTGATCCGCGCATG
>JANOFE010000049.1:0-19246 GCA_031413495.1 Pseudorhodobacter sp.
GGCCTCCGTGCCAACGGGCCGAACCACCAGATTATTCCATATGGGCGGTATTGCGGCCGGGATTGCGGGCAATGTGGTTGCGGGTGGATTGCGGCAATTGGCAACCGGCCAGCGGCCAGATCTGCCCAACCTGCTGCTGACACCGTCCAACGCCCTTCGCTTTACGGCTGGATTATCGCATATGCGGGGGGCCGCGCTGAAACTTGGGCAGATGTTGTCTATGGATACCGGCATTGTGCTGTCACCCCAACTGACCGGCATCCTTGCCAGTTTGCGCGACGACGCAAAGCACATGCCACCCAAGCAATTACAGGCAGTTCTGAATGCCGAATGGGGTGTAGGCTGGCGGCAGCGGTTTGCGCAATTTGACGTGCGCCCCTTTGCTGCCGCATCCATCGGGCAGGTTCACCGCGCCGAGACTGTGGACGGGCGCAAATTGGCCATCAAAGTACAATATCCCGGCGTTCGCGCCAGCATTGACAGTGATGTAGACAACATCGCAGCCCTTATGCGCCTGCCCGGTCTTTTGCCGCGCGGGATGGATATCGCGCCCCTATTGCGTGCCGCCAAACAGCAACTGCACGACGAAGCAGACTACACAGCCGAAGCCACAAATCTTGGCCGCTTTGGGGCCTTTCTGGCCAATTCCGATGCGTTTGTGGTGCCAGATGTTCACCCGGACCTAAGCACTGGGCAGGTTCTGGCCATGACCTATGTGCAAAGTCAGCCAGTGGATGTGCTGGTGGACGCCCCACAAGATGTGCGCGACCGGGCGGCAACGCATTTGGTTGACCTGGTGTTGCGCGAATTGTTTGTGTTTTTGGCCATGCAGACCGACCCGAATTTGGCAAATTACCGGGTGGAGCCTTTGACGGGCCGCCTTGTGTTGCTGGATTTCGGCGCGACGCGGGACATTGACCCAGCCCTTGGTGCCAGTTTTCGGGTGTTGCTGAACGCGGGCTTAGACGGTGACACTGACAAGATCCGCCGCGCAATGCTGGACATCGGTTATTTTGGCTCCGCGACAGCACCGCATCATCAGGCGTTGATTCAGCGGATGTTTGAGACGGCAATCGCCCCCTTGCGGCAAGACACTGCTTTTGATTTCGGGCAATCCACCTTGCTGGAACAGTTGCGCGATATGGGGATGGCGATTGGCAATGACCGCGATCTTATGCATGTGCCGCCCGCCGAGACGTTGTTTTTGCACCGCAAGATTGGTGGCATGTACCTGCTGGCCACAAAGCTGCGCGCCCGGGTTGATCTGCGCGCGCTTGTGGAACGGTACCGCTGAAACCGGGCCGCACCCGGTTGATTTTGCCCGCCCGTGAAACATCTAAGGCTTACATTATCAGGATAACATCACCTTGACGCAGAACTTCACCGCCAGCCGTGCGGCCGGCTTGGCCGCCATGCAGGCGTTTGGTCCCGTCATGGGGCGGCGCTATGCCAATGGGCGCAATTACGACCATGGGCCGGGCGGGCACAAAGCGGTGTCCGTGCTGTCGCCTTACGTCCGGCGCAGGTTGATCACCGAACAGGAATTGGTCGCGGCAGCGTTGCAGGCACATGGGCCAGAGAACGCTGAAAAGTTTATCGAAGAGGTGATCTGGCGCGGCTATTTCAAAGGCTGGCTGGAACGGCGGCCGCAGGTTTGGACGGCTTACGTACAGGGCCTAGACGTCGATCTGGCCGCACTGGACCGGGACCGCAAGCTGCGCCGCGATGTAGAACGGGCCACTGACGGGCAAACCGGGCTGGATTGCTTTGATGCCTGGGCGACCGAGTTGGTGGAGACTGGCTATTTGCACAACCATGCGCGGATGTGGTTCGCCTCGATCTGGATTTTCACGCTGGGGCTGCCGTGGCGGCTGGGGGCGGATTTCTTTTACCGCCATTTGTTGGACGGTGATGCTGCATCCAACACGCTGGGCTGGCGGTGGGCAGCGGGGTTGCACACGCGCGGCAAGCCCTACCCTGCCCGGCCAGACAACATCGCGACCTTTACAGGCGGACGCTTTACCCCGCGACACAGCGATCTGGCAGAAGTGACGCAAGGGTTAGAGGCAACCGAACCAGACGGATTGCCCACCGTATTGCCGCTGCGCCTGATCAATGCACCCGGGCCGGGGCGGCCCACAGCCCTGCTGATCACGGATGAAGATTGCCGGGTTGAGGATTTTGATTTTGGCAATCTTGATATCCGCACGACCGCCACACTTGCCGCAAGCCATCTGCGATCATCCTTACCGGTGGCAGATCACGTTGTGCGTTTTGAACAGGATGCCTTGACAGATGCCGTCGCGCGCATTGGGCAAATGGCACTGCCGCTGCGCGCGGATCATCCAGATATCTTGGTCAAATGGGCAACGCAGGCCGGGGCCATGCAGATTGTGACGCCTTATGTGACACGGGGACCGCTGCAAGATTGGTTGGAACAGGCGACACCGTTGTTGGCGGCGCGTGGCATTACCTTTTGCGAATGGCGTCGCGAATGGGACAGCGTGATCTGGCCCCATGCAACCGCAGGGTTCTTCAAGGTCAAACAACAGATACCGTTCATATTAGAGCACATGGCTGCTGAATGATCCCCGTTGCCATCATCGGTACCGGGATTGCCGGATTGGCCTGCGCCCGAATTTTGGCGCTGGCCGGGTTGAAACCGGTCCTGTTTGACAAGGGGCGCGGCATTGGAGGGCGGGTTGCGACGCGTCGGGCAGAGGGACTGCAATTCGATCATGGGGCGCAATATGTAACGGCAAAAGGCGCTGAGTTTGCGGCCTTGCTGGGCGCGTTGTCGGTGACGGGTCAGGTGGCCGCGTGGGATGATGGCACAGGCCGGACCAAATTGGTGGGCGCGCCCGGTATGTCGGCCCTTGCCAAGGCCATGGGCGAAGGACTGGATATCCGGCAAAATACCCAAGTTATGAGCGTGGATCGTGTCAATGGCGGCTGGCTGTTGCGCGTTGGACATGACGACGTTCTTGCCGCCCGCGTCGTCATCACAGTGCCAGCCCCGCAAGTGGCGGGCCTTTTGGGAGGGGATCACCCGCTGGTGGCAGCTTTGGCCCCGGTGCGCATCGACCCGTGCCTGACCCTTATGGCAGCCGTTCGCGCACCTGCACCGTTTATCACCCGCACCGACCCCGATGATGACTTGGCATGGATCGCGCAAGACAGTAGCAAACCAGGCCGTCCTGCAGGGGATGCTGTGGCTTGGGTGGCGCAAGCGGGCCTTGCCTTCAGCATCGCGCATCTGGAAAAATCCGCCGCCGAAGTTGCCGCCCTTATGCTTCCCAAGCTGTGTGAACGGTTGGGCGCAGACCTTGATGCCGTCCACCATGCCACAGCACATCGGTGGCGCTTTGCCCGCGTATCCGCCCCCTTGGGCCAACCGTTTGTGCGCACACCGGATGCCAGCCTGTACCTTTGCGGCGATTGGTGCATCGGCCCGCGTGTCGAGGCCGCGTGGACCAGTGGCACCGCAGTGGGCCGCCATGTGCTGGCGCAGGTGCAATGATCACCGATCCGCGCGTTGCCCGGCTGATCACCCTGATCCGCGCCGCGTTGCCGCCGCCGCGCGGGACCGGGCGCATTGTGTTGGCGCTTGGGCTGGGCCTGCTGTGTCACACGCTGTTTGCGGTGGCGGTATTGGCAATGATCGCGGCCATGTTCTTTGGCCTAAGCGCCAGTTTTGGAACCGTGCCGTGGCCTTGGGCAGCGATTGCCAACGCCGCCCTGATTGCGCAATTCCCGCTTGGCCATTCGCTGCTGCTAACCGGGCGCGGCGGGCGGTGGTTGGCGCGGCTGATCCCCGGACCGCATGGTGCAACCCTTGCCACCACCACCTATGCGATCATCGCCTCGGCCCAGCTTTTGGTGCTGTTTGCACTATGGACCCCGTCCGGCGTGGTTTGGTGGCGGGCTGACGGCGTGGCGTTTTGGGCGATCACCGCTGCTTATACCGCAAGCTGGCTGTTGCTGATCAAGGCCAGTTTCGATGCCGGCGCGGAAGTGCAATCTGGCGCGCTTGGCTGGATGTCACTTTTGGCGCGCATCCGCCCAGTGTTTCCCGACATGCCAACGCAGGGCCTGTTCCGCCTGATCCGGCAGCCGATTTATGTGGCCTTTGCACTTACGCTATGGACGCCGCCGGTGTGGACGCCAGACCAATTTGTATTGGCCCTGTGCTATACTGCCTATTGCCTGCTTGCCCCCCGATCAAAGGAACGCCGCTTTGCTGCCCGCTATGGCGACCGGTTCCGGCGTTACCGCGCCACTGTGCCATATGCGTGGCCCCGTCTGCGCCCGACAAAGGACAAAACCGATGCGCAATGATCTGACGATTTATGATACGGCGGCAGATCAGTGGTGGTCCGATGATCTGCGTTGGGTGCGCACGCTGAAAAACCTTGTGCCGGGGCGGCTGCGTTGGTTTGACAGGCAGATAGACTGGCAAGGCCGCGATGTGCTGGACCTTGGCTGTGCAGGCGGGTTCATGGCCGAGGCAATGGCGCGGCGCGGAGCAAACGTCACCGGAATTGACCCCGCCGCCGGTGCGATTGAGGCCGCCCGACATCACGCCCGCAGTGTTGGTATGCGCATTGGGTACGATGTCGGCAAAGGCGAAGCGCTGCCCTATGACGATGCCGCATTTGACGCGGTTGTGTGTGTTGATGTGTTGGAACATGTGGCCGATCTGACCAAGGTTTTGGCCGAAGTGGCGCGGGTTCTGCGCCCCGGCGGGTTGTTTTTGTTTGACACCATCAACCGAAATCCGCTGGCGCGCATCGCCACAATCACCATTGCTGAAGATCTGCTGCGCCTGTTGCCGCGCGGCACGCATGATCCTGCCATGTTCATAAAACCACCAGAATTGCGCCGCGCGATGCAGGGCGCGGGGCTTGTACCCGGCCCCATCACCGGCCTTGGTCCGCGCGGTATCAACCGGCGTGGCGACCTGACCTTTGGGCCTTTGCCGGTGACCGCGATCCTGTTTATGGGCATTGCCCGCAAACCGGACAACATCTGATGGATGATGTTGGCGAAAATGGTGCGCTTGATGCCGCAACGATCAGCGAGATCATCGAAATGGCGCTTAGCGATCACACCAGCTTTGCCCATATCCGTGCCCTGCACGGGCAGTCGCCAGATCAGGTGAAGGCATTGATGCGCAGCCACCTGACCCCCGGCAGCTACCGCGCATGGCGCAGGCGCGTGCGGCAATTCGGCGATAGGCGCGCGGTTTACAAATAGACTGTGGCGTTGGTTTACATCTTCCCTGCGCCCACATTGGCTGCATCCCTGTCGGTCTGACAGGGATGACAATGACATCCTTCTGACCTGTCCGTGCCATCAACTAACTAGAGGGGTGAACCAATCAGGTTTTACCAGAGGTAATTTGTTCAACGACAAGGCGACCATATCGAGCTTGTTCAGGTTTTCACAGCATGCCGCCGCTGTTTCTTCGGGGGGGGGTATGGCCGATAGGGGCGCGCGATCGGCGGCGGCAATGCCGACCATTCATTTCAAGGTTTCACAGACTTCACACGCATCGATTTCTTTGGGCCAGTCTGGTTGATGCCCACAGTTTTGAAGAGTCCGATGAGGTTTGCGGCTAAGGCATTATCACAAGTGCCTCCTACCGTTCCGATTGACGGATCAATCACAGCATCAACCAAACATTCGGCGCATTTGATCGACTGATATTGCGTTTTGTGATCAGAATGGTGGACCATGTTATTGTTTCCCGTTGCTTTTACTTTCCAGATCACTTGTTCCAAAACCCTGCGCAAAAACTGTGTCGTCACCGGATGTAGAGCCTTTGCAGCAGGCAATATGTCTTGCGAACGGGCCTATCATTATGTCGCAAAAATTGTGCCGTGAGCGAGAACTTTGCTGTCGAGGTGATGCCAGACATAGCCTGCCCAAGGTTAATGGCGCAGTGCGCGCCCGAACTGGCCAATCTGGTTGCGATCAAAATGGTGGCTCTATCGCCATCTTGAACAGCCGTACCCAGCCCGTTCGCAGTGCATCGACAATCAATTCGGGCGGGTTGAGTACTGTCTCTTGGGCAAACCTACCGCTGTGCGCGCGGCCCCTTGCACCCATTCGGTGGCTGCGCTAAATCCCCTCCACTTGGTCTCCTTGGCGGGTGGGCAGGCAGGCTATGCGCTGGATTGCAAATCCATGTAGACCGGTTCGATTCCGGTACCCGCCTCCAGACACCCATCATCCTGTGCCAAGCACTTTTCGTATCAGGTCCATCGCCCAGATCAGCCTTGCGTCGTGCAAGTTGCGGCGGTGGCGCAGGGCGGTGACCGTAAAACGGCGCAGAGCAATGGGGGTGTGACAGGTAGCAAGGCCCAGGCGTGGTGCATGGATCAAGGCCAGACGTTCGGGTAATGTGGTGATGCTTCCCGTTGTTGCCACCGCGGCCAATGCCGGAAAAAACTGCGGCACAGACAGCACCACACTCCGCGTCTGCCCAAGACCTTCAAGCACATCGTCGACCACACCGCGCAAATCGCCGACAGGTGACACCAGCACATGGTCCAGCGACAGATACCGCGTAAGGGTCATCGGCCTCGCCTCAATCACAGCCGGCAGCCCGACCACCGCATAACCTTGTTCATACAGCGGCTCAGATACCAGCGGCGCCCCGACCCCAGGGAAAAACCCGATCGCAATATCAATCTGGCCTGCGGCAAGTGCCTCTGGCACGTCGTGCCGCTTCAGATTGATGACCGAAAGCTGCAGGCCGGGGGCAGTTGCACGCAACTGGACCAGCAGCTGTGGCACCAATGCTGCTTGTTCTGCGTCAAGTGCTGACAACCGCAAAACCCCTTTGGCTGCGGCGGGATCAAAGGGGCGCGTGCCGCCCAATGCTTCACGCAAGGATGCCACTGCGGCACTGACCGGCCCTTCCAGAGTTAGGGCAACAGCCGTTGGTTCCATTCCGTGCGGACGCCGCAGGAACAGTTGATCCCCGAACACGTCGCGCAACCGACGCAGTGCCTGACTGACGCCTGATTGGGTCAACCCCAGCTCTCCCGCAACAGCGGTGGCCTTGCGCAACCGGATCAGCCCCAGAAAAACCAATAGAACTGTCAGGTCAAGGCGCCTGAGTTCATTATTTCCGAAATCAGTCATGATGCGTATTCATTTTTAATCCTATCACGTCGTCTGTATCACGGGATAATCAATTTGGAATAGGAAAACTGCGATGCAGATTGCCATACTTGGGGCTGGAAATGTTGGCTCTGCGTTGGCGCGGGGATGGTCGCGGGCGGGGCATTCAATCTTGCTGGGTCTGCGCGATCCGGCGCGATATGCACGGCTTCTGGCCGATACTGGTGCAACTGCCCTGCCCTTGGCCAAGGCTGCTGCTTTGGCCGATATTGTTGTGCTTGCCCTGCCTTGGGCGGTGGCGGCCAAGGTCGCCGCGGGCCTTGGCGAGCATGCCCCGCCTGACCCGCGCTTTGGCGCGGTGGATTTACCCCACTTCTACTGCAACTTAACCTCCAGCCGAAAGAAAACCAGATGACCGCATCCATGGACAGTTACAGCCCCAAACGCATCCTGATGATCGCCGGCAATCCCGGTATCTCGGCTGTAACAGGCTGGCCCGTCGGGTTCTGGTGGGCCGAACTCACGCATCCCTATTGGGCCTTTACCGAAGCGGGCTACAGCGTTGATATCGTCAGCCCGCAGGGCGGTGATCTGACCGCTGACAGCTATTCCGACCCCGAAGACGCGTCTGGTTATTCGGCGCATGATCTTCTGTCTTTGGGCTTCAAGCATTCGCCAGCCCATGCAGCGCTTTTGCAGGCGACAAAACCCATCGCAGCAGTTGATGCCGCCGATTATGACGCGATCTTTCTGGCGGGCGGCCAATCGCCAATGATCACAATGATCGATGATGGCGGCCTGCACCGTTTTATTGCCGCCAGTTACGAGGCGGGAAAGATCATCGCCATTGTCTGCCATGGCACCTGCATTTTGCTGAAAACCCGATTGCCAGACGGCAGCCTTTTGGTTGCTGGCAAAACCTGAACCGGATTTGTCGATAGCGAAGAAGATTTTGCCAACAGCTTTGTCGGCAGCCGCATCCAACCATTTCGGATCGAAGAACAGGCGAAAAAGCTGGAGGGCACGAATTTTGTCGTCCAATCGCGGTTCAAGGCCTTTGCCCTGCGTGATGGCAACCTGATCACCGGGCAGCAACAGTTTTCAGGTGCAGCTGCGGCCAATCTGGTGATTGAAACACTGGGAAGGTAGGCCGAAATGTCGTCCCTTGCCATCCGCAAAGGGCGACACCAACCTTTACCCCCAGTCGAGCACCACCTTGCCAGATTGGCCTGATCGCATGGCAGCAAAGCCTGCCTCAAACTGATCTACCGTGAAGCGATGCGTAATAACCTTTCGCACGTCCAAGCCGTTTTCCAGCATGGCAATCATCTTATACCAGGTCTCAAAAATCTCACGCCCGTAGACGCCCTTGATGGTGATCGCCTTGAACACGATCCGGCTCCAGTCTACCGGCGATTTGCCGGGTGGGATGCCCAGAAGGGCGATGCGGCCACCCATCACCAAGGCCTCAACCATCTGGTCCAGCGCCGATTGGTTGCCCGACATTTCCATGCCGACATCAAAGCCTTCGGTCATCTTCAACCGCGCCATCACTTCGCGCAGGTCTTCGGATGCCACATTCACCGGCGTCACATCGGCCACCTCTGCCGCCAGTGCCAGCCGTGTGGGGTTCACGTCCGTGATCACCACATGCCGCGCGCCCACATGCCGTGCCACCGCCGCCGCCATGATGCCGATTGGCCCCGCCCCGGTGATCAGCACATCTTCGCCAATCAGATCAAACGACAGCGCGGTATGCACGGCATTGCCCAAAGGGTCCAAAATCGCGCCAATTTCATCATCAATCGCATCCGGCAGCGGCACCACGTTGAACGCCGGCAGCCGCAGATACTGCGCAAATGCACCCGGTTCATTCACCCCGATGCCGCGCGTTGCCGGATCAAGGTGAAACTTCCCCGCCCGCGCTTGCCGCGATTTGTGCCCGATCAGATGCCCTTCACCCGAACAGCGCTGCCCGATCTGCAGCCCTTCGACATTGCGGCCCAATTCCACAATCTCGCCCGCGAATTCATGGCCCGTGATCAACGGCACCGGTACCGTGCGCTGAGCCCAATCATCCCAGTTCCAGATGTGAATATCGGTGCCGCAAATGCCGGTTTTGCGGATACGGATCAACACATCATCGGGGCCAATATCTGGCACTGGGCGCTGTTCCATCCACAAGCCCGGTTCCGCCCGCGCCTTGACCAGCGCTTTCATTTCATTTGACATCAAATCGCCCCCACCCGTTTGCCCGCCACCCGAAACGCATCGAGTGCGCGGTCCAGATCACCCATCGTCAACCGCGCGTTCATCTGGGTGCGAATGCGCGCCAGACCCTTGGGCACCACCGGAAAGAAAAACCCGGCGACGTAAACCCCCAATTCATAAAGCTCTGCCGCCATGCCCTGCGCCAGCCTTGCATCGCCCAGCATCACCGGCACAATTGGATGTTCCCCCGGCAGCAAGGAAAACCCTGCATCCGCCAACCCGCCGCGCCAATACGCTGTATTCTCAAACAATTGCGCGCGCAGATCATCGGCGGCTTCCACCAAATCCAGCGCCGCCAACCCTGCCGCCACAACGGCGGGCGGCAAGGCGTTGGAAAACAAATAAGGCCGCGCGCGTTGCCGTAAAAGATCAATCACCGGCTGCGGCCCTGCCACATAACCGCCCAATGCACCACCAAGCGCCTTGCCAAGCGTGCCCGTCAGAATATCCACCGACACGCCATAATGCGCGGGCATGCCCGCGCCTTTTGGCCCCATGAAACCCGTTGCATGGCAATCATCCACCATGGTCAGCGCGCCATACTTTGCCGCAAGTGCCGTCACCCCCGGCAGGTTTGCCAGCGTGCCATCCATCGAAAACACACCGTCCGTCGCGATCAGGATATGCCGCGCGCCGTCCGATCGCGCCTGCACCAGCTGCGCCTCCAGATCGACCATATCAGAAGTTGCATAGCGGTAGCGTTTCGCCTTGCACAGCCGGATGCCATCAATGATCGACGCATGGTTCAGCGCGTCTGAAATCACCGCATCTTCAGGGCCCAATAGTGGCTCGAACAAGCCACCGTTGGCGTCAAAACAAGCGGCGAACAGGATCGAATCCTCCATCCCGAGAAATTCCGCCAACCGCGCCTCTAACTCGCGGTGCAAATCCTGCGTGCCACAGATGAACCGCACGGATGCCATGCCGTAACCCTGCTCGTGCATCGCCCCCGTCGCCGCCGCAATCAGCACTGGATGATCTGCCAGACCAAGATAATTATTGGCACATAGGTTGATCAGGCTATGCCCCGCCACCTCGACATGGGCACCTTGGGCCGAGGTGATCAGGCGCTCAACCTTGGTCAAGCCCTCGGCGTCAATCCCTGCAAGCGTTTGGCGCAGATGGTCCAGAAAGGCGGCTTTGTCGGTCATCAAGGATCATCCTGTTTTGGCAATAGGCGCGGGCTTGTAATGACGAAGGACTAGCACGAAAATCAGCCACGCAGCTACCCTTCGCGCGACCGGATACAGGGCCAGAATTTCACGACCAAACCCCGGATTAAGTTCCGCAAAACGTCTTGTAAGGGCCAAATCCCGAAGGTGCTGGCAAAGCAAAGCTTTCACGCCCCGCCGCATCGCCAAAAGGGTCCTGCACGGCGGCCAACAACGCGCGAAACGGCGCCATATCGTCGGCAGTTGCGGCGATAAGCGCCTCTTCCACCAGATGATTGCGCGGAATAACCGCAGGATTGACCGCGTTCATCCGTACCGCCGCACCGTCCGCCAAACGCGCACGCCAAAGCGGCAACCACGTAGTCAGCGCAGTTGCATCCGCAAACAGCGGGATCAGTTTTCCGGCATCGCCGTCAACCGCCCCTGACAACCGCCGAAAGGTCAGCGTCCAATCCGCACCCTGCCCCGCCATTGCCGCCAGCAACCCATCTACTAACGCAGTATCCGCGTCGTCGGCCCCCAAAAGCCCCAGCTTTGCGCGCATCACGTCGGTCCATTCGGCCTGATACAATGCCACAATGCCCTGTAACCGTTCGGTCGCTATGGCAACCGCCTGGTCCTGATCTGCGTCGATCAAGGGCAACAACGTCTCCGCCAGCCGCGCCAAATTCCAGCCCAAAATCAGCGGTTGGTTGGCATAGGCATAGCGCCCGGTCTGGTCGATAGACGAAAACACCGTGCCCGGCGCATAGGCTTCCATGAACGCGCAGGGGCCGTAATCTATCGTCTCGCCCGATATTGTCATATTGTCGGTGTTCATCACGCCATGAACGAACCCGACCCCCATCCACTGCGCAATCAATTTGGCTTGCGCGCGGCAAACTGCGTCAAAAAATGCCAGATACGGATTTTCCGCCTGCGCCACATGCGGGTAATGCCGCGCAATCGCGTAATCCGCCAGCTTTTGCACCTTATCCCAATCACCCCGTGCGGCGAAAAACTGAAACGTGCCCACCCGAATATGGCTTGCCGCCACCCGCGTCAGTACTGCCCCCGGCAAGCCTGCCTCGCGGTAAACCACCTCACCCGTTGCCACAGCGGCCAGCGCCCGCGAGGTCGGAATGCCCAAGGCGTGCATGGCTTCGCCAATCAGATATTCCCGCAACACCGGGCCAATGGCCGCTTTACCGTCGCCGCCACGCGAAAACGGCGTCCAGCCCGACCCCTTCAATGCAATATCGCGGCGCACACCTGTCTGGTCGATCACCTCGCCCAACAAAAGCGCCCGTCCGTCCCCCAGTTGTGGCGAGAACCCACCAAACTGATGCCCGGCATAAACCTGCGCAATCGGTGTTGCCCCCGCTGGCAGCGCCGCACCGGAAAGCAGCATTGCTGCCTGTGCTGCCAGACCGACATCAAGGCCAAGGTCTGCCGCCAAACTGCTATTGAATTGCAAAAGCTGGGGATCAGGCGGTACCGCAGGTGCCTGCGCCACATAAAATCCCACCAGATCGCGCGCATAAGAGTTATCAAACGCGATCAGCGGCGGCGTATTTACAGGCTGATCCATCGCGCCCACACTCCTGCTCTGCAATGGCATTTAGGGCAGCAGATTGATCTTCACAACCTGCCAGACCGAGCGGGCATAAATTTCGTCTGTCCGGTAGGCTTCGGACACATCATAGGGATAGATCAGCCACAATGGTCCTTTCTCGCGCACGGACAGCAACTTGCCGCTTTGCTGCCACGCCAGAATCGGCCCGCCGTCAATCGCATCAGACGCGGGCACGTCGACCTGATATTCATTGATCGCGATCACTTCCAATGCGGTGGGGTCTGCGCCAATCGCATCCAGCAACCGGTACAGGGAAATGCCCTTGAACTCGGAAATACCTTCGGTCCACTGGGTCGATGTCTCAAAGCTGGCGGTGCCCAGCGTCTCTAGCAGAGCCCGGTCAAAAATGGCACCGTCCGGCGTATTGCCGCCGTCCATCGTACCGGTGATTGTCAAAATGATCTCGCCCACGGGGATCGGCAAGGGCTTTGCAGCGCCACTTATTGGTATCAAAAAGCCCAGACAGCACCCAAAAGTGCGCAGCATTTTCAGGCAAAAATTAGCTGTCATTTGACACCTTCGTCAGTTTGCCGCGTACCGTCCAATGTCTGATTTAATCGGCCCCAAAGCCAAAAGAATCAGATAACTGAGTGTGCCGTTGAAAACTGGTCGGGGCGAGAAGATTCGAACTTCCGACCTACGGTACCCAAAACCGTCGCGCTACCAGGCTGCGCTACGCCCCGACGATTGCCGTCTAGCAAGGAACGTAAGGATTGAAAAGCACCTATTCACTGTTGCAGGCCCAAACAGCGTTTGTTTGTTCAATCACCGGGTGCCGCAGCTCTGATCCTTCAACAATCCCAAGCCGTTTGGCCAAGCCGCCATTGATTTCTAACACAAAAGCCACCCCGTCACCACCATCAATGCGGGTTTTGTCCAAGGGCTTGGCATTTGAGTGCACCCGGGTGACCAAACCGGTGGCATCTGCAAAGATCATATCCAATGGTATAAGCGTGTTCTTCATCCAGAACCCGGCCCGCTGCGGCGTCTGGTAAACAAACAGCATGCCCGACGATTTTGCCAGTTTTTTGCGGTTCATCAAACCCTGCGCCCGCTCGGCACCGGTATCAGCAACCTCTATGTTGAACCGCACGATGGCCTTACCGTTGCGCAATTCAACCGCCGTGGCAGAACAGTCAGCAAACGCCTGACCTGCCAGCACCGCGAAGACAAGGGCGATCAGCCCTCTTCGCGCGCAGCCGCTTCCCATGACATCACTTGCAATGCCATCCGTCCGCGTTTGCCGTTTGTGATGCGCAAACATACGGCCTCTCCCGGTTGCAAATCTGCAAACCCGGATACACGTAAAACCTCGACATGAATAAACACATCCTCGGTATCGCCAAAGACATTGGCAAACCCAAAGCCCTTACCCTTGTCAAACCACTTGACGCGCGCTGGCTCCAACGGTCTTGCCGCAATTTCCTCGGCCGAGATTTGCACCGCATCCTCGCCAAGCGGAAACGCCAAAGCGACGGGTGAGTCGATCTTGACGATCTCAACTGCTTGAATCCCGCGCTGTGTCATCTGGACTTTGACCGAAATCCCGGCCCCATCTGCAACAGAGCTTTGACCATAATTCCGCAGCACATTTGCATGCAGCAAGATGTCAGTCGCAGAACCCTCTGCCACAATAAATCCGAATCCCTTTGACGGGTCGAACCATTTTACATGGCCATGCATAACCTGCATGGCATCATCGTTATCTTCCATAGTCGCGGCCACGTCCCCAGAAAGTGCCCTAATGTGCGAGTCATGCAGGCAATCGCACCTCACATTCAAGTGAAAACACGCTAGTCAAAAGAATACTTTCTGTCTTTGTTTCGCATCTTTACGGATTTAGGCGTTGAATTTCCCATGGCAGGTCTGGCCGATCCCTGTTCCACCGAAATCTGTCATGCAGTCGAAAATCCCCGTCTGCCCAAAACTCGATCTCCAACGGCCTGATGCGGATGCCGCCCCAAAAGGGTGGGCGCGCGGGGTTGGTGCCGTGCTTTACCGTCACCTTCGCCACTTCCGCCATCAGGGCCACACGCGAGGATAACGGTTGAGATTGCGCCGAAGCCCAAGCCCCCAGTCTGCTTTTCAAAGACCGTGACGCGTAATAGGCATCTGCCGCCGGCCCTTCTTCGCGCTCCGTTACCCCGCGCACCCGAATTTGCCTGCGCAGTGATTTCCAATGCAGCACGAACGCCGCCTTGCCGGACGCATCAATTTCTTGCCCCTTGCGGCTGGTATAATTGGTGTAAAACACAAAGGCGTCCGGCTCGATGTCTTTTAGCAACACCATTCGCACATTTGGCAAACCGTCCGCATCCACCGTGCCCAGCGCGATGGCGTTCGGATCATTCGGCTCTACCGGTTCTGCCGCAGCCAGCCAATCACGCGCAATCGCGAACGGATCATCGCCTGCAAAAATACCGCTTCTGTCCATCATATCCCCTTGCCACCACGGCGCTTTCGCCCCGGCCATTCTACAACCCCCGGCCCTTGCTGCGCCGCGCCGGATCGCCTACACCGTCACCTAACGAGAAATGGGCGAGGGACGCCGAATGTCAACCGGACTAATGCAGGGCAAGCGCGGCCTTATCATGGGGCTTGCAAACGATAAATCCATCGCCTGGGGCATCGCCAAGGCGCTTGCCGATCAAGGCGCCGAATGTGCGTTTTCCTATCAGGGTGAGGCGCTGAAAAAGCGGGTCGAACCGCTGATGGCCAGCATCGGTGCGACCGAAATGTATGAATGCGATGTCGGCGACGAAGCCACGCTGGACGGCCTGTTCGCACATCTGAAATCAGTCTGGGGCAGCCTCGATTTCGTGGTTCACGCCATTGGCTTTTCCGACAAGAACGAACTGCGTGGCCGCTATGTGGATACATCCGCAGCCAACTTTCGCATGACGATGGATATTTCGGTCTATTCCTTCACCGCCGTGTGCCAACGCGCCTGCGCCATGATGGGCCCGGGCGGCAGCCTTTTGACTCTGACGTATTACGGCGCCGAAAAGGTCATGCCGCATTACAACGTCATGGGCGTCGCCAAAGCGGCACTGGAGGCATCGGTGAAATACCTCGCCGAGGACCTCGGCAAAGACGGCATCCGCGTGAATGCCATTTCCGCCGGGCCGATCAAAACGCTTGCCGCCTCCGGCATCGGTGATTTCCGCTACATCATGAAATGGAATGAACTGAACTCGCCTCTGCGCCGCAACGTGACGCAGGAAGAGGTCGGCAAGGCCGCCCTTTACCTGCTGTCCGATCTCGGCTCTGGCACCACGGGCGAAAACCTGCATGTCGATGCGGGCTATCATGTCGTCGGCATGAAGGCCGTCGATGCGCCCGATATTGATGCTACCAAGAAAGACGGGCAATGACCCTGACCGCTTTCATCGCCGTGGCCCTGTTGCACCTGATGGCCGCCATCAGCCCCGGCCCGGCCGTGTTGATGGCCGCGCGAACCGGCGTCACCGAAGGCCTGCGCACCGGCGCGTTCCTTGCCATCGGCATCGGTATCGGCGGCGTCATCTGGGCCGCTGCCGCCCTGTTCGGTCTGGCTCTGGTGTTTGAAGCGGCCCCGTCCCTGCTCTGGTCGCTGAAAATTATCGGCGGGCTTTACCTGATCTATATGGCATGGGGCATGTGGCGTTCTGCCGGCACCCCGCTTGATATGGACGCGGTATCGAAAACCCCGCGCTCTGCCGCCTCCGCTTTCCGCCTCGGCCTCTGGACCCAACTCGCCAACCCCAAGCCTGCCGTTTTATTCAGTGCCATTTTCATCGGCACCGTACCGCCCGGCACGCAAGCATGGGTGATCGCCGCGCTGCTGTTGGTGGTGTTTCTGAATGAAACCATCTGGAACATCCTCGTTGCGCGCATTTTTTCGCTGGACCGCACCCGCAGCGCTTATATCAGCCTGAAATCCATTATTGACCGCACCTTTGGCGGCATGCTTGCCCTGTTGGGCGTAAAGGTGGCGCTGCAATGATCTGTCCTAACGCTTTTTTCTGTGCCTAAATATCCCCGGGGGTGCCGGTTGGAGCGCCATCGGTTCAAGAACCAACCGGCACGGGGCTGGCCCCCGTGCGCCGCTCATCGAAAGTCACTGCCATGACAGACCGCCTTCCCCATGAAAAAGGCTTCCACGTCTCGTGGGACCAGATGCACCGCGATGCCCGCGCCCTTGCCTGGCGGCTGGATGGCAAAGGGCCGAATGATGGTGCATGGAAAGCCGTCGTCGGCATCACCCGCGGCGGTCTTGTGCCCGCGATGATTGTTGCGCGCGAACTTGACGTGCGGGTTGTTGATACAATCTCTGTCATCTCTTACGCGCATCAGGATCGCGGCGATGCGGTGATGACCAAAGCCCCGCAAGAGGGTCTGATGGGCGATGGCACCGGCATTCTGATCGTTGACGATCTGGTGGATAGCGGCAAAACACTGGAACTGGTGCGCAAAATGTATCCAAACGCGCATTTCGCCACCGTCTATGCCAAACCCAGCGGCAAGCCGATGGTCGATACCTACATCACTGAGGTCAGCCAGGACACCTGGATTTTCTTTCCGTGGGACATGGCTCTGCAATATGTGCAACCGTTTCGCGGGCAGGATTAACCAACAAAGCGCCCCAAGCGCGATGCGCGCGCGTATGCACGCAAAAAGCACGGCAAAAGCACGCATCGTGACAGTCCATTTTCACCCTGACTGATCGGACGACCACATGACCCTGCCCCTCAATCCCGCCATGCGGGCCACCGATCCGCCCCCGGTGATGGAGGCGCGCCGCTGGCTTGATGGCGTCACATTCACCCCCGACCGCCCGCTGATCAACGTCAGCCAGGCCGCCCCGGTGGACCCGCCGCCCCTGGCCCTGCGTCAGGCTTTGGCAGAGGCGGCCCTGAATGATCCCGCCGCCCATCTTTACGGCCCGGTCCTTGGCCTGCCTGCGCTGCGTTCTGAGATTGCCGTGCAATGGTCGGCCGCTTATGGCGGCAGTATCGCCGCAGACCAAGTCGCCATCACCCAAGGCTGCAATCAGGCTTTCACCGCCGTCATGTCTACCCTTGCCGGCGCGGGTGATGAGGTGATCCTGCCCACCCCATGGTATTTCAACCATAAAATGTGGCTGGATATGCAAGGGGTTAGGGCCGTGTCCCTGCCCTGCGGCGCAGGCCTGATCCCGGATGCGGCCCATGCCGCCAGCCTGATTACGCCGCACACCCGCGCCATCGTGCTGGTCAGCCCGAACAATCCCGGCGGGGCCGAATATCCGGCAGAAATTCTCGCCGCGTTCCGCGATCTTGCCCGCGCCCACGACCTTGCTTTGATCGTCGATGAAACCTACCGCGATTTTGACAGCCGCACAGGTGCGCCGCATGACCTATTCACCGATCCCGACTGGGATGATGTGCTGATCCACCTTTATTCCTTTTCCAAAGCTTACCGCCTGACTGGTCACCGGGTGGGGGCTATAGTTGCCTCTACCGCACGCTTGGCGCAGGTGGAAAAATTCCTTGATACCGTTGCTATTTGCCCCAGCCAGCTTGGCCAAATCGGCGCGCTGTGGGGCATGCGCAATCTGGCGCAATGGGTGGCGGGTGAGCGTGCCGAAATTCTGCATAGGCGCACGGCCATGGTCCAGGGATTTCAATCGCTTGAAGGATGGACCCTTCTCGGATGCGGGGCCTATTTCGCCTATGCCGAACACCCGTTTGCCCTGCCATCCGACCGCCTTGCGCAGCGTCTGGTAACAGACGCCGCCATTCTGATGCTACCGGGCACCATGTTCCAACCCGCAGGATCACCGGACGGCAAACGCCAACTGCGCATTGCCTTTGCCAATATAGACACCACAGGCATCGCCGAATTGTTCCGCCGCCTCACCTCGCTGCGCCTTTGACCGATGCAGTGCTTGCCCAGATCACGCTGACCGCATAGACACAGCCTACCTCTTATTCGTGAAAGCAGTTCCATGGCAAAGACCCCGCAACCCGAACCGGAAACCCGCAAAAAGGGCAAAGGGGCCAGCCTGCTGGTCTGGGGCCTGATGAGCCTGCTGATCCTTGGCCTTGGCGGCTTTGGCGTCACCAATTTTGGCGGCGGTGTTCGGTCGATCGGGGCCGTGGGCGACCGCGAGATTTCTACCAACGATTACGCCCGCGCGCTTAGTCAGGAATTGAACGCTTTTGGCGCACAGATCGGCCAGCCGGTAAATCTGCAACAGGGCATCGCCTTTGGCCTTGATAAACAGGTGCTGCAAGGCCTGATCACCCGCGCGGCTGTCGATGATGAAGCTGCCCGCATTGGCATTTCGGTTGGCGACGCTGCCGTGGCGAAAGAGCTGTCCGGCATGAAGGCCTTTCAGGGGGTGAGCGGGCAGTTCGATCCTGAAACCTATCGCTTTGCCCTGAAACAAAGCAATCTTAACGAAGTTGAATTCGAGACCGGCCTGCGCAGCGATGTCGCCCGGTCGCTGCTGCAAGGGGCTGTCGCCGGTGGCTTCACGGCCCCGGCAGCCCTGACCGACACGCTTTATGCCTACGCGGCTGAGCGCCGTTCCTTCTCGCTGTTAAAGTTGGATGCGGCTGATCTTGCCACCCAGCCCGCAGCCCCAACAGACGCGGACCTGACCGCTTACTATGACGCCAACATTGCCACGTTCACGAAGCCCGAGGCGCGCCGCATCACCTATATCGCCCTTCTGCCCGATATGATCGCTGCCGATATGGCCGTTGATGACGCCGCTGTAAAAGCGCTTTACGACGAACGGATTGCTGAATTTGTGCAACCAGAGCGCCGCCTGACAGAACGCCTTGTGTTCCCGTCCGATGCGGATGCAACAGCCGCAAAAGCGCGATTAGATGCAGGCGAAACGTTTGAGGTGCTGGTGGCAGAACGGGGCCTGACCCTTGAAGACGTCGATATGGGCGATGTTGGCAAGGCAGATCTGGGTGCCGCCGCCGATGCCGTGTTCGGCCTTGCCTCACCCGGCGTGGTTGGCCCCTTTGCGTCAGACCTTGGCCCGGCCTTGTTTCGCATGAATGCCATTCTGCCGGCGCAA
>JANOFE010000050.1:0-2725 GCA_031413495.1 Pseudorhodobacter sp.
GGTTCGTTTCCCTTACCCGATTTGACAAGCGTCAAATCGGGTCGCGCCTGCCTGCCCCCGGCAGGCGCGCCCCGATTTCCTAATGGCATGACCAAGCTGAACGTCCCTTGCCCAACGGCCCTTGGCCTTGTGGGCAACAAACCGGAAAACTCTGCCCCGCAGAGTTTTCTTTCGGCTTGAAGGAAAGGAAAGGCTCGCTCGGGTAGTACCGTTTTGGGCTGCTTAGATCGGACGAATTATCCCCTCTTTTTTGCCCGGAATCAAGGCGCGCATGCGCCGCCGGGCCGCGCCCGTTCAGGGGGCTTACGCGGCCCCACTGGGGCCACGGTCCCCCTTCACCCCACCCGGGAGGGCGCGTTTGCGGCATTTCCAGTAGAACTATGACGGGAGTATTTGCGCCATAAAGTGCCTCAGACCAGCGTTGCTGCACCATCCCGAGGTCGGGTGCGGCCCTATTTGTCGCGTGTCAAATCGAGCAAAGGGAAGATCGGTTTCACTAACACGAGATCACTGCTTCCAGCCCATCGGGTCGGCGCTAACGACCGCCGCTTTGGTGCTTAAGCAAATCCAGATCGACCACCCCTAATATCACTATTGCTTTGACGCTTGATCTTTCACCCCCCAGACTTGCCGTGCGGCATCAGGGAGGGGTCAACCAGATGAAAGACGAATTCTTTGGAAGTGACGATCAACGCGCGGTGTTGCGGCGGGGCCGGGGTTTGGCTGCTTTGCTGGGTCATGACAGGCGCTACAGCTATTACGGGCGATCGGTGGGCCTGCCCGGGCCAGAGGATGGCGATATTGATCACCTTGCAGCCTTGGCCATTGTTCAAGGCAGTGCGATCTACCTTGACGTTGCCCTGGATCAGGTCGAAGCGATCAAGTCGTCGATGGTGGCGCGCGGCTTGGTGCCAATGCACTATGACAAGTGGCAAGGCTCTCGCTCCGCCGTCGCGGCGGCAGGGCAGATTGTCGCAACCCTTTCCCTGCCCGAAGACCTGACGATGCTGCGTCTGGACGCGTCAACAGCCGATGGGCTTTTGGTGTCTTTGGCCGAGATGGCCTTGGGCTGCGGTGTTCTGCCGCCATGCGGAGAGGTGTTGCGCGGCCTTTTGCGGCCCGCCGTCTGTCTGGTGGCCGTTGACCGCGCGATGAGAGTGGTTTCCTGTGCCGCGTCCTCGGCCTTCGCCCATGAAGATCATCCCAAGCATGGCGGACAGGCGTGGTGGGGTATGCTTGCCACCGACCCCGCGCGGCGCGGTCAACGGTTGTCTGTTGTTCTTGGGGCACATGCCCTGCTTGAGATGGAAACACGGTTCGGTTTTGGCGATTTCATGACCGGAGTTGAGCCCGGAAACGCGCCATCAGAAGCCATCTGCGCGCGAATGGGGCTCTCAAAGGGGCATTCTGCGATCATCGGATGCGCCGATCCGCGCGCCTTGGCCAGTGGACGCATGACGAAATAGGGCTTCATGTGGCCAAGCACGCCGCTGACGACGGAACGGTGGGTTCGTCCAAAGCGCCGACACTCAACGCCGTTTATCCAACTAAACACTTGCTTAGCGGACGAGATCAGGCACTCTTTCTTCACGCGGCAGACCACCTGGGGAATGTCTGTTAGTGCGGAGGATCCGTCGATGCCGAACAAGTTAACTTTTCGTTCCGCGAGCCGAGCTGATGCTTCTGATCTTGCAATCCTGTTTGATATTGCGTCCCGGCGACTTGTGTCGTGGTACTGGAGCAGCCTCGCTTATCCGGGTCAATCGTGGCTCGAATTGGGGCGTGACCGGATGCTCAATTTACCAGACCGCACAAGCCACTACAGCAAGTGGCACTTGGCCACGTCTGATGGTGGCACTGTCGGCGCATTTTTTGGATTTTCCATAGCCGACCCCTATGAACCAGTTGACCTTTCAGAAGAACCGGCAGCGTTTCGCCCGCTCGTCGAATTGGAAATGATTGCCAGCGGGTGCTGGCTGTTGCAAGCGATTGCGATCTTTTCAGAGTTTCGCGGGCAGGGCTTCGGCACGGCTCTTGTGGCGTGTGCCTGCGAAGTGGCCCGTGCCGCTGGTCATAGCCGCATCGCGTTGCAGGTTGAAAGCCCCAATGTCGAGGCTATCGGCCTTTATAAAAAATGCGGTTTTGCGGAGTGGGAGCGCCGCCCCTTTGTCCCGTTCCCCAGTTCGGATGACAGCGGCGACTGGATTTTGATGGCCAAGGATTTGTAGGGGCGATGCCGCTTTAGCAATACTCGGCCTTACGTTAGGCCCCACAAACTTCACACCAGAGCATGTTGTGAAAGCCGCTATAGTTCAGCTGGGAATGGCCGATTTGACACGCGTCAAATCAGGTCGCGCCTGCCACCCGGCCCGCCCACGGGGCGGGCGTTCTTCGCTGAAACTGTCCACTGGACAGCTTCAAAGCGCTCATCATCCCTCGGCAAGCGCGTTTTACGCACCCGCCCAGTCAGGCGCGCTCGGGTAGTACCGTTTTGGGCTGCTTAGAGTGGGCGAATTATCCCCCTTTTTCGCCCGGAATCAAGGCGCGCATGCGCCGCCGGGCCGCGCCCGACCTCCCCCCGGGAGGGCGCAGCCCTGTGTTGGTTTTCTGTCGGACGGGGTTATCTTGCTACATTGGTCTGGCCGTAGTCAGCATTTGTAAGTTGTTGGCATCGTGCTGACGACAACGGCTGGGCTTCCTTTGACAGTTCTTACTCCCCGCCCCC
>JANOFE010000051.1:0-18449 GCA_031413495.1 Pseudorhodobacter sp.
CTCGCGCCTACAGGCGCGATCCACCTTCCCCCGCGAGGGGGGAAGGGAAAAGATTTCAGTTTTTGCTTATGACACGTCCCCGCATTCTGCTGTTTGACTCCGGCATGGGCGGATTGACCGTGGCGCGGGCCGTCGCCATGCAGAGTCCGGAGGCGCATCTCGTCTATGCCGCCGACAATGCGGGCTTTCCCTATGGCGCGTGGCCGGAGGAGGCGCTGGTTCGGCGCATCGTGGATGTCGTCGGCGTGCTGATCAAAACCGCGGAGCCGCATATCGTGGTCATCGCCTGCAACACGGCGTCCACCATCGCGTTGGGGGCGCTCCGCGAAGCCTATGCGCTGCCGTTCGTCGGCACGGTGCCGGCGATCAAGCCCGCCGCGGCGCAGACCAAATCCGGCATCATCGGGGTTCTGGCCACGCCCGGCACGGTGTCGCGTGAGTATACCCGCGCGCTCATTCACACCTATGCCTTTCACTGCAAGGTGTTCCTGCACGGAGCGCAGCGGCTCGCCGAAATGGCCGAACGGAAGCTTGGCGGGGCTGCGGTCGATCCGCGCGAACTCCGCCGCGAGATTTCTCCTGTGTTCAGGCGGCGTGATGGCAAGCGGACCGATGTCGTGGTGCTGGGCTGCACTCACTATCCACTGCTGATCGAGGATATCGAAAAGGTGGCGCCGTGGCCGGTAACCTATCTCGATCCCGCAGCGGCGATTGCGAGGCGCGCCGGCGACGTGCTCGACGAGACGCCGCGTTCCGAGGCCAGTGGCGAAGTACCTCCGCATGGCACGGTGCTGTTGACCTCGGCCAGGGGCATCTCGGCTTCGCTCGGGGCCTATGCGGCGCTGGGCTTTGCCAGCCACCGGGTGATCGATCTCCCCGTTTGACAGTGTGGGCACCCTTGCTTTATAGCCACCGCCAGCACGGGGCGCGCTTAGACTGCGTCCCGTGTTTGCTTGCCCGTGGACCCTTGAGGGTCCTGTCGGCCGGGAAACCGGCGCCGAGGAGGGTGGGTCCAACCAATGTCTGGAGACCGTAAATGACAAAGCGCGCAACCGCCAAATACAAGATCGACCGCCGCATGGGCGAGAATATCTGGGGCCGCCCCAAGAGCCCGGTCAACAAGCGCGAATATGGCCCCGGCCAGCACGGCCAGCGCCGCAAGAACAAGCTTTCCGATTTCGGCACGCAGCTGCGCGCAAAGCAGAAACTGAAGGGCTACTACGGCGATCTGACCGAAAAGCAATTCCGCAAGATCTATACCGAAGCTGAACGCGTCAAAGGCGACACCGGCGAAATGCTGGTCGGTCTGCTGGAGCGTCGCCTTGATGCGGTGGTCTACCGTGCCAAACTGGTGCCGACGATTTTCGCCGCGCGTCAGTTCGTCAACCACGGCCACGTCACCGTCAACGGCACCCGCGTGAACATCGCGTCCTACCGTGTTAAAGAAGGCGATATCATCGCTGTGCGTGAAAAGTCGCGCCAGATGACCCTGATCATGGAAGCCATTGCGCTGACCGAACGTGACATTCCCGACTATCTGGAAGTGGATCAACAGAAACTGGTCGTCAAATTCGTGCGCACGCCATCCTTGGGCGATGTGCCGTATCCGGTCGTGATGGAACCAAACCTGGTCGTCGAATATTACGCAAAGAACTAAGCCCAAAAACTATCTGGGACGGGTTGAAATTTCAGGGGGCTCACCGCAGGGTGGGCCCTTAATCATAGTGAAAACGGGATACATCATGGCCGATAAATCAAAAATCGAAACCGGCTTTGAACGCATGCTGTTTGCCTCGCGCTGGCTGATGGCACCCATGTATCTGGGCCTTGCGGTGGCGCTTGGCATGATGACGGTGATCTTTGTGCGCGAACTGGTCTATTACCTGCCGCAACTGATGGAACTGACTGCTGAGAAGGCCATTCTGGTGGTGCTGACGCTGATCGACCTGACCTTGGCCGCCAATTTGTTGCTTATCGTTCTGTTTTCCGGCTATGAAAATTTCGTGTCTAAACTGGATATTGCCGAAGGGGCAGACCGACCCGAATGGATGGGCAAGGTCGATTTCTCCGGCCTGAAAATGAAACTGATCGCCTCTATCGTGGCCATTTCCGCGATTGATCTGCTGAAACGGTTCTTTGAAATCGGCACCTCAGGCAAAGACCCGGCGGTTGAGGCGAACGAACTATACTGGCTGGTCATCGTACACCTGACCTTTGTCATTTCAGGCCTGTTGATGGCCTTGATGGATTGGCTGACTGCCAGATCGAAATACTGATCAAGCATCCGCGCGTATCGAACGTCTGAAATCACTTGGCGTCTGCCCCATGAATTCGCGGAATGCGGCGTTGAAGGCGGAAAGTGAATTATACCCCGTCGCAAAAGCAACCTCGGTGATGCTGGCACGATCTTCGCTAAGCGCTTCAACCGCGTGAACCATGCGCAAACGGCGCTGGGTTTGCCGCCACGTCATGCCCAATTCATCCGAAAATCGCCGCGCGAGGGTGCGCGGTGTGGTTCCCGCATCACGTGCCACATCTTCAAAAGACTGCGGCTTATCAAGATTTGCCTTGGTAATATCCAATGCCCGGCGCAACGCGTCACTGCGCACAGTCGGCATCCAGGCCCTGCTGGGGTTGGCGGAAAGCTGTTCGGCAAGCGTCGCCGCCAGATCAAACATCTGGCGCGCTTGGGGCGGCAGGTTGGTGCAATCGGGCCCATAGGGGCGCAAAGCCAGCATCACCTCGCGCAGCAAGGGCGTCATGTCAAACACCCGCAAAGGATGGCTGGGCCCTGCATAAGCCTCGGTTGAAAACATGATTGAACAGCCCGAAATCCGGCGGTCAATGCGCACATTGATCGGCTCGTTCGCGGCTATCCATGCGGCGCGGGCGGGCGGCAATGTCCAACAGCGCCCGTCTGCTTCCAGCCTCATCAATCCGTCAAGCGCATACAGCAAATAATGATGCGGAAAGCTGTGGGTGGTCAGCGGTTCAGGATCAAACTCGCTGACCACACTAAAGGCTGCAAGGTCTGCCACCCCGCTAACCCATTTCAGACGCTTCAAACGTCCGCGACGACGGTTTGCCGATCATCAACGGGAACAACACGGCACCTGCTGATTTGAACGCCGCCGACGCCTTGTAGGCGTTAAAACTGGGTACATCTGTCCATTCATGCATCAGGCGCAGCTTTCCGGGCTGATCGGGGCAGGTCCAGACAGAATAGCTCAAATTGCCCGGCAAAGCCCGCGCAATCGGCGCCTCGATGCCAAGCGTGGTTTTGGCAAGGCTGGCATTTTCGGGTGCGACAGTAAAATCAACGATGACAATCAGCATAAGAAATCTCCGGTTGGGTCAGGGTGACAAGATAAGCGTGGCTGGTGCGCTGAGGTGGTCCGCTGGGAAACCCCATATCGCGGGGGCAGATCAGGCCCGCGGCGACAATGGTTTCATGCATGCGCGATGGGCGGTAACTTCTATGTCGCCAGATCGGCCACATAAGCCAGTTGCACCAATGCGGTTTGGTCACGATCAGCACAATTGCCCCGCCCGGTGCAAGGGTTTGGCCCATAGCCCGCAAGGCGCGTACCGGGTCAGCACAATGGTCAAGCACATGGGCGCACAGGATCAGGTCTTGCGAAGGGAAATTTGGCAACCCGTCCACGTCCCGCGCAAGCACCTCAATCTCACCCGCTGCACCGGTCAGGCGGGCCGCTGCCTCAAACAGCATGTCAGGCGCTGGATCGACCAATGTCAAAACTTCGATCCGGCCTCTTTCCCGCACAAAAGCATAGGCAAAACTGCCTGCTCCACAGCCCACATCCATCACTCTTTGGGGCAGGGTTGTGGCCGGAAGCAAAGCCGCAATCGCAGCGCGGTAAGCGTCGCAATAGCCCAGAGCCGTGATCCGATCATGCCACCTAGGGGCCGCAAGGTTGTATAGCCTGCGCAAATCGCGCGGCGCAGTGATGGATTGCAACATCATATGTCCCTGTGTTGATATACCCAACCATAGCGCTGCGATGCGCGCCTCGGCTGCCGCCTACCTGTCAAAAATGCGTGTGAAACGGACAAGCCGCGTAAACCCGTTGGGACAAGATGCCACTGGCAATAGTCCGCCCCCGCCGTTAGAACGCCAATGTCAGATGGAGGACTGAATGAACGACGCGATCCACCCCCAGCCCGGTATTCTTGACATCGCCCTCTATGAGGGTGGCAAGGCGCATGTGGCAGGCGTGGCGAATGCGGTCAAACTGTCGTCCAATGAAAACCCTTTTGGTCCGTCCGACAAGGCAAAGGATGCCTTTCAGCGGTCGGTTCATTCCCTGCACCGCTACCCCAACACAGATCACGCCAGCCTGCGCCAAGCAATCGCGGAAACCCATGATCTTGATCCCGCCCGCATCATCTGTGGTGCCGGATCGGACGAAATTATCACCTTCCTGTGCCAGGCCTATGCCGGGCCCAAGGATGAAGTGGTGTTCACTGAACATGGGTTCCTGATGTATCGCATCTCGTCCATGGCGGTGGGGGCCACACCTGTTGAGGTGGCGGAACGTGAACGCACCGCCGATGTTGATGCCATTCTTGCCGCCTGCAACCGGCGCACGAAACTGGTGTTCATCGCCAACCCGAACAACCCCACCGGCACCATGATTTCCCCCGCCGATATGGCGCGGCTGGCGGCTGGCATTCCGTCGCAATCCATTCTGGTGATCGACGGCGCTTATGCCGAATATGTCGATGGATACGATGGTGGGGCCGCCTTGATTGAATCACGCGGCAACGTCGTGATGACCCGTACTTTCTCCAAAATCTACGGCCTTGGCGGTTTGCGTATCGGCTGGGGTTATGGCCCGGCCGAGATTATCAACGTGTTGAACCGCATTCGTGGCCCGTTCAACCTGTCCACTTCGCAACTGGATGCAGCCGAAGCCGCAGTGCGCGACCGGGATCACGTCAATCGCTGCCGGTCTGAAAACACAAGGCTCCGTCATTGGCTGGCCGAGGCATTGGCAGCCCTTGGTGTGCCATCCGATACATCCCTTGCGAATTTCGTGCTGGCCCGCTTTGCCGACGCATCCGAGGCCGAGGCTTGCGATGCATTCCTGCAAAAACAGGGCCTGATCGTGCGTCGGGTGTCCGGCTACAAACTTCCGCATTGCTTGCGCATCACTATTGGTGACGAATCTTCCTGCCGCCGCGTGGCGCACGCCATGGCGCAATTCAAAGGCGTCAAGTGACCGCGCCTGTCTACAACCGTGTGGCGCTGATCGGGCTTGGCCTGATCGCCTCGTCCATGGCCCATGCCATGCGCGCAGGCGGGCTTGCGGGCGAAATTGTCGGCCATGCGCAATCCGCTGAAACGCGGGCAACTGCGCTTGAAATTGGTATTTGCGACCGGGTTTGCGAAACGGCGGCTGAGGCGGCGATGGGCGCTGATCTGGTGGTGCTTGCCGTGCCTGTTGGCGTGATGGGCGAAGTTGCCGCCAGCATCGGCCCGCACTTGAGCCCCGGCGCCACTGTTACTGATGTCGGGTCGGTGAAACAGGCCGTGATAGATGCCGTCGCCCCGCATATGCCCCAGGGCGTTCATTTCATCCCCGGCCACCCGATGGCGGGCACCGAATATTCCGGGCCACGCTCCGGTTTTGCCACGCTCTTTCAAAACCGCTGGTGGTTGCTAACTCCGCAACCGGATACGGACGAAGGTGCCTTAACAAAACTGCGGTCGCTGTTGGAAGCCATGGGTGCCAATGTTGATACCATGGATGCCCCGCACCATGACCTTGTGCTGGCCGTGGTCAGCCACACACCGCACCTGATCGCCTATACCATGGTTGGTGTGGCAGATGATTTGCGGCGTGTCTCCAACAGCGAAGTCATCAAATATTCCGCCACCGGCTTTCGCGATTTCACCCGTATCGCGGCCTCTGATCCCACCATGTGGCGCGATGTGTTTCTGACCAACAAAGACGCGACGCTGGATATTCTTGGCCGCTTTACCGAAGAATTGTTCGCCCTGCAACGCGCCATCCGGCTGGGCGACGGCGCGCATCTGCACGATTATTTCACCCGCACGCGGGCCATTCGGCGCGGCATCATCGAGGCGGGGCAAGATACCGCCGCACCCGATTTTGGCCGGGGTGCCGCGCCCGCCAAGGATGGCTGACCCGATGAAAGCATGGCTGGCCCTCGCCTGTGTGGTTGCCAGCTTTGGCACAGCCCTTGCCGATGCCCCAAACACATCGCTGCGCCCGATGCCCCGACCGGTTCTGATACAGACGCTCACAGCGGCGGTGCCGATGGAAACTTTTGTTGCTGTTGCCCCCCAAACGGCCCGTATCCGGCCCCTGCGCAGGCCTGATCTGCAACTCGTGGCTGCCCCAGACAAACCGCGAAAAGGCTTGCTGGGGCTAATAACACCCCGCGCCAAGCCGACCAAAAAGCCAAAGCTCAGTCGGAAAGGATCGGTCTGCGGCGATCCCTCCATCAAGGGCGAGGCAATTGCCCGGGTCACCTCAAAAACCAAGGGCTGCGGTATCGACGATCCGGTGCGCGTCACGTCGATTGACGGCGTACGGCTAAGCCAAGCGGCGACGATGGATTGCCCGACGGCCATCGCACTGAACAAATGGGTGCAAAACGGCCTTCGTCCCGCCTTCGGGCGGACCGAAGTGGTGGAGCTTAAAGTCGCCGCCCATTACGTCTGCCGCTCGCGCAACAATGTGCGCGGCGCAAAGATCAGTGAACATGGGCGCGGCAAGGCAATTGATATTTCCGGGTTCGTCCTGTCGAACGGCAAAGAGATTTCCGTGCAAGGCAATTTCAACAAAACCATCCGTAAGGCGCATAAGGCCGCCTGTGGCACTTTCAGAACCACCCTCGGCCCCGGATCAGACGGCTACCACGAGGATCATTTGCATTTTGATACCGCCAGCCGCAAGGGCAGCGCGTACTGCCGCTAACCCTGCGGCCCGGTGGTCATCCGCGGGGCCGGGCCAAGCGGCAATGGCCCCAAACTCATCCGGCCGGATGTCATCACCAATGGCAATTCCAACACTGCCGGATCACCGGATTGCTGCGCCAGCAGGGCCATCATATTTTCCACCGTCGGTGCCACCTCCGCCTTGATCAGACCCATCGCTACCGCAGGCGCCAGCACGCGGCGCCAGTTGGTCAGCGCTATGTCGATGCGCCCGTCGGCAAAGCCACCCGCATCCGCCACAACCGCACCCGTCAGCGTCAACTCCACATCCCCCCAGCGCACCACCCCTTGCTTAACCGTCAGGGCAACAAGCTGTGGACGCGTCTCCCCCACAAACCGGTCAATTGGCGCGGAAAACCCGGCGATAACATCAATCTGCGCCGTCTCGATCATGGGTGGCAAATCGCTTGCTTCCCCCATTGCGGCCATCAATGCCGGATCGGGGATCAGCCCGGTCAGCGTCACATTCACCTCATGCCCATTGGCCAGACTTGCATCCTGCCGTGTTGAAAGCTGCGCACGTGCCACCTTCACCACCCAGCCAAGGTTAGAGCGTGCAACACCATCAACCCCGTCCACGATAACGGCATCCAACGACAAACTGGGGCCCGGAACCAGTTTCAAACTGCCCATCAGCGATGTCGTTCCAATCGCAATCGTCGCGTCCGGCGTCGTCACCGTCTGGCTGTTTGGCAGCGCCGCAATCAGATGCCAGGGCTTCCATGACATGCTGAACACCTGCGCAAAGGGCGCGTCCCAGCCAAACCCGGTTACCGGATCGGCCAGATGCAAATCCGTCACGGTCAGATCAAACCGGTTCGGAAACCCCTTCACCACAAGATCCGCATAGGTCGCCTCGACCCCGTTATCGTTTTGCTCGGCAAACCATTTTTCCGCCCCAGATTGCAGGGCTACGGACCCCACAACCCAATATCCACCCCAAAGCGTGCCAAGCGCCAAAACAAAAACCAGCAACCCGCGCATCGCCACGCCCTTTTCATTTGCAACGCCCCTCTTTACAGCCAACCCAGATGGAGGACCAGCCAGTGCACACACCCCTTTGGGTCTTTGGCTATGGATCATTGATCTGGAACCCCGGCTTTGCCTATGTGCGGGCCGAAGTGGCGCGTCTGCCCGGCTGGCACCGCAGCTTTTGCATGACCTCCATCCATTATCGCGGCACCGCCACCGCCCCCGGTCTGGTGTTGGCGTTGGACCGTGCAGAGGCCACCCATTGTGACGGGCTCGCGTTTGAGGTCGCTGCAGATGCACGCGAAGCGACGCTTGCCACCCTGCGCGACCGGGAACTGATCTCTTACGCCTACCGCGAAGAATGGCTTGACGTTGATCTTGTCTCTGGCCCCCGCGTGCAGGCCCTGTGTTATGTCATCAACCGCGATCACGGCCAATACAGCGGCACCTTATCGCTAGAGGCGCAGGCCCATATCATTGCCAAATCCTGTGGGATACGCGGCCCGAATTGCGATTATCTCTATGCCACCACAGACCACCTTGCCAAACTGGGCATCGCAGACGCCGATCTGGGCTGGATGTCAGCCCGCGTCAGGCAATTGCGCGAACTCCCCACAAATTGACCTGCTTTCACTTGGCAGTCGCAATGCCACGTGCATAGTGTTGGCAACGTCGAAACAATAGGCTGCGTCACCTGATGGACAAAATGAAGTCTGCCGAGACAACCTATTTCAGCCAACCGATCCGCCAGATCGTGACGATGCTGATCGTATCGGGGCTTGTGTGCTTTGGCGCATGGGTAATCAGCGCCGAAGTGATCGAAATTTTCGCCACCAACTGGCTGCTGAACGGCTTTATCGGTGCGGTGTTCTTGCTGGGCGTGCTGACCTGCTTTTGGCAGGTGCTGATCCTGATGCAATCGGTTTCCTGGATCGAAGGCTTTGCGCGCCACACGCCGGGGCATGAGATGACGATCCCGCCAAAACTGCTGGCCCCGCTTGCCGCATTGCTGCGCACACGGGGGGCGAAAATGCAAATCTCGTCCTCCTCGTCCCGCTCAATCCTTGAATCGGTCGGCACCCGAATTGAAGAAGCCCGCGATATCACGCGGTATTTAACCAACCTTCTGGTTTTTCTGGGGCTTTTGGGCACCTTTTACGGCCTTGCCACCACGGTTCCCGCCATTGTCGAAACCATCCGCTCGCTCGCCCCTCAGGAAGGCCAAAGCGGGGTAGACCTGTTTTCCAAGCTGATGAATGGGTTGGAGGCACAGCTTGGCGGCATGGGCACGGCGTTTTCATCGTCGCTTCTTGGTCTTGCCGGGTCGCTGGTTGTTGGCCTGCTGGAACTATTCGCAGGCCACGGCCAAAACCGGTTTTACGGCGAGCTGGAAGAATGGCTGTCATCCATCACCCGGCTTGGTTTTTCCAGCAGTGATGGCGAAGGGCCGGACAATTCCGCAATGACCGGCGTGATGGATCATATGTCGGTGCAGATGGAAACGCTGCAAAGCTTTTACACCCAAGCCGATGCCAACCGCGAAGCGGTCGATGGCCGCATAAGCGATCTGGCAACTGCCATCGGGCTTTTGACGCAGCGCATGGCGTCAGAGGCGGGGCAGGCCGCCGCCCTTGGCCGTATCGCAGAAGGGCAGGATCGCCTGATTGCCGCCCTGTCCTCTGCCGAAGGCGGCGCGCATTCCGATGCCGAAAGCCGGATGCGCTTGCGGTCAATCGACGTACAGCTTTTGCGCATTTTGGAAGAAATATCGGCGGGTCGGCAGGAAAGCGTGGCTGACCTGCGGTCGGATATGACGTCGCTTACTGCCGCCATTCGGCAGCTAAGCCGCGGCGCTGTGGGGCGGGGCTAGATCATGGCACTGGGGCGGCGTCGCGATAGCTCGATGATCTGGCCGGGGTTCGTTGATGCGGTGACGACAATCCTGATGGTTTTGATGTTTGTGTTGACCATCTTCACCGTCATGCAATCGGTGCTGCGCGATACGATTTCAACTCAGGATAATGAACTGAACGCGCTGACCGATCAGCTGACCGGGCTGGCAGATGCGCTGGGGCTGGAACAAAAACTGACCCGCGATTTGCAGGCCGAAGTCGGGCAGCAGTCCACCCTTATTGCCACGCTAACCGGCCAGATTGCCGCGCGTGAGGGCGAGCTTGCCGCTGCAACCGCCCGCATCACCAGCTTTGAGGCGCAGGTTGCAGGATTGCTGTCTGACCGCGATATAGCACGCGGTCAGATCAGCGATCTTCAGGCGGCCGAGGCGAAACTGCTGTCTGATAAGCAGGCGCTTGATTTGGCGCTGGCAACAGCGCGCAGTGAAATTGATGCGGGGGCAGAGGCGGCACGGCTGGCCGCCGCCCGGCGCGACGCGTTGGAAGCGTTACTTTTGGACTTGCGCACCAAAGCCGCGAAATCAGATGCAGACCTGAAAGCCGCAACAGTTTTGTTGACCGAAGAAGAGGCCGCCCGCGCCGTAGATCAGGCTGCTGCTGACGCATTGCGCGCGAAACTGGCCGGGGCCGATACCGAACTGACCGCGATGACGCTGGCATTGGAAGAACAGCGCCAGCGGGCGGAAGACACCCTGACCCTGCTTGCCGCCGCCCAGACCGATGCCGCAAAGGCGGTGACGGGCAAGGATGCGTTGCTGGAAACTGCAAAGGCGGCTTTGGCGGCGCAGACAGCGCAATCGGCAAAAGATGCGCGCGCGGTGGTTTTGCTGAACGAACAAGTCGCGGCCCTGCGCACCCAATTGGGCGGGCTGCAATCCATTCTGGACGCGTCAGCCGCAAAAGATGTGGCGTCCAAAGTGCAGCTTGAAGCATTAGGCAGTCAGTTGAACGCGGCCCTGGCGCAGACAGCGGTTGAACAGCGACGGCGTGCGGATCTGGAAGAGCTGGAACGTAAACGGCTGGAAGAAGAAGCAAAATCCCTGACAGCCGAGGCGCAGAATTTGGCGAAATTCCGGTCTGAATTCTTCGGTCAACTCAGCCGCGTTCTGGCGGGCCGCAAAGGGGTGCGGGTTGTGGGCGACAGGTTTGTGTTCTCCTCCGAGGTGTTGTTTAGTGCAGGTGCGGCCGATTTGGCCCCCGAAGGCCGTGCGCAGATTGCAGGCGTGGTGGCCACGCTGAACGAAGTTGCCGGGCAAATTCCTGATACCATTGATTGGATCATCCGGGTGGACGGCCATACCGATAATGTGCCGCTTTCGGGGTCAGGGGCATTTGCCGATAACTGGGAGCTCAGCCAGGCGCGGGCACTGTCGGTGGTGCGGTTCATGCAAGATGATCTCGGCTTTCCACCAGGTCGAATGGCCGCAACCGGGTTCGGCGAGTGGCGACCTGTCGCGGCGGGGGATAGCCCACAGGCCTTGGCACAGAACCGCCGGATAGAACTGAAATTGACCGAAAGATAGGTGGGATTGTATTGCTAAATCCTTAACAAAATCTGTATTATATAATAAAATCAATATCATAAATCCTGTACCACGCGTGTTACCCGCAAGGTATCACACCCGCTAAAATGTGAGCGCCTATCGAATAAAAAGCTGCTACACTTTCTTGACCAGTCGATCCAAGACCCAGAATAGCTTTTCGTCAACCCTGCCCGGAGCAGTGACGCAGCCGGGTTTCACCCTGATTTCAGGAGGATCACGAATGCCGCAAACAATCGGAAACCCGCTGTCTTGGGCCTTTGGCGCGATAAGATCGACGTTCGGATACGCCTCCTCCGTAGCAAATTCCGTCGGCTCGCAAGCCGCCGCCGGATCAGAAATCCCGCAAATCCGAACCCTCACCTTGCAAGACCTCCGCGACGCCCTGCAAAAAGGCTGGGCCGATGTGATGGCCTTTCGATCGGACGTGGTCTTCGTGTGCCTGCTTTATCCGGTGATCGGCGGCGTGCTGGCCGTGCTGGCCGTGCAGGGGAATTCCTTGCAGCTGATATTCCCAACCTTGTCCGGCTTTGCCCTCGCAGGCCCGGTCGCGGCAGTCGGACTTTATGAGATGAGCAGACGCCGCGAACAGGGGTTGCCTACCAGCTGGCTGGCCTATCTTGACGTGATCAAATCACCAAAATTTGGCGGGATATTGATCCTCAGCCTGTTTCATATGGTGGTTTTTCTGGTCTGGGTCATGTCGGCAAACCTGATCTTTGACGCAACCATGGGGCCAGAGGCGCCGCAGTCTTTTACTGCTTTTGTTGACGAGGTTTTCACCACGCCTGCTGGCTGGGCGCTGATCATCGCGGGTATGGCGGTAGGGTTTGTGTTTTCCGTGGCGGTGTTGGCCATATCGGTGGTGTCGTTTCCGCTGCTGCTGGACCGGGATGTAAGCCTGCCGACGGCGGTTGTGACATCGGTTAAGGTGGCGATGAAAAACCCGGTGCCGATTGGCGTTTGGGGCATGATCGTGGCGGGATCCCTGGCGTTGGGCGCGTTGCCTGCGCTGTTGGGGTTGGTGCTGGTTCTGCCGATTTTGGGGCATTCTACCTGGCATCTATACCGGCGGGCCGTGGTTTGAGGGCTAAAAACCGGTGAAAAGCAAATCGAGCGCGCGGACGATCTCGTCGCGCTTGTTGGCGACGGAGCCTAAATGCGTGGAAAACTCTGAAATTTGAATGGCACCTGCGAGTTGAGGCATCATAACGTAAGACAGCTGAGACACTTCAAGCACGGGATTAAGCCCCCGCAAGACGCGTTCGACTTTTTTGGCAGGCACCAAGGGGGCGACCAGCCGCGATTTGAACTCATCGAAAATATCACTTTGCAGTATCACCACGATGGTTTCGTCCGATAGGCGATAGACATCATACTGCTTGGCCAAAGGGTCAGAACTGCTTGAATTTGGCGAGAGGCAAGCCGTTTTCTTCGATATAGGAATTAAAATCAGCAATAGCCCCGGCGTTTTCACGCTTCCATTCCGCTTCGCGCGCCTGTTTCAAGGCGATTGCAACCCCCGCTTCAGCAGCACGAGAGACATTGACGCCCAAAGCGTGTGCATCATCCAGAAGTTTTCTGTCGAGGGTCAGGCTGGTGGCGCGGCGGTTTGCGGCGGGCATGGATGTGGTCCAATGGAAGAAGTAAACCTATACCAATATGTACCATAATTCATGCGGTATATCTACGCCTATGTTTTGACCCGTACACAAACAAAAACCCCCGCAAAGTGCGGGGGTTTCTGACGGACTATGTTTATCCCGCCGTCAGTAACGGCGGTTTGGATTTGGTCAGCGCGGGTTTTTGTGGCTCTTCAATATCCAGCACAATCGCATCGTCGATCAACCCGACTTTGACCAAACCGCCCTTCATCAACTTCCCGAACAGCAATTCTTCGGCCAGCGGCTTTTTGATGTGTTCCTGAATCACGCGGCCAAGCGGGCGGGCACCCATTTTATCGTCATAGCCTTTGTCGCCCAACCAGGTTGCCGCATCGGCAGAGATTTCGATATGCACGTTGCGATCCAGAAGCTGCGCTTCAAGTTGCAGCACGAACTTCTCAACCACTTGGCGGATCACTTCTTTGCCAAGCGGGGCAAAGCTGATCACCGCATCAAGGCGGTTGCGGAATTCGGGCGTGAACGTGCGCTCAATCGCCGCCGTATCTTCGCCCGTGCGGCGTTCGCGGCCAAAGCCGATGGCGGTTTGTGACTGTTCGCGCGCGCCTGCGTTCGAGGTCATGATCAGAATGACATTGCGGAAATCAACCGACCTTCCGTTGTGATCGGTCAGTTTGCCGTGATCCATCACTTGCAACAAGATGTTGTAAACATCAGGGTGCGCTTTTTCCATTTCGTCCAGCAACAGCACACAGTGCGGATGCTGATCAATGCCGTCGGTCAGCATACCACCCTGGTCAAACCCGACATAGCCGGGCGGCGCGCCGATCAGGCGGGAAACGGCGTGTTTTTCCATGTATTCCGACATATCGAACCGCAGCAGTTCCACGCCCAAAGTGCTGGCGAGTTGCTTTGCCACTTCGGTTTTACCGACGCCCGTTGGCCCGGCGAACAGATAGTTGCCGATGGGTTTTTCCGGTTCGCGCAGGCCCGCGCGGGCCAGTTTGATGGCAGATGCTAGCGCTTCAATCGCTTTATCCTGCCCGAACACCACGCGTTTCAGCGATTTTTCCAGATCGCGCAGCACTTCGGCATCGTCTTTTGACACCGATTTCGCCGGAATGCGGGCGATTTTGGCAACGACGGCCTCAATCTCTTTGATGCCGATTACTTTACGCTTTTTGGACTCTGACAGCAGGTGCTGGGCTGCGCCTGCCTCATCAATCACGTCTATCGCGGAATCTGGCAATTTTCGGTCGTTGATATAGCGCGCGGCAAGTTCGACAGCCGCCTTGATGCCTTCGGCCGTATAGCGCAGATCGTGGTGTTCCTCAAAATGCGGCTTCAGGCCCATCAGGATTTTGATAGCATCGGGGACAGACGGCTCGTTCACGTCGATCTTTTGGAAGCGACGGGAAAGGGCGCGGTCTTTTTCGAAATGCTGACGGAATTCCTTGTAGGTGGTCGATCCCATGCAGCGCAGTTTGCCGCCTTGAAGTGCTGGTTTCAGCAAGTTCGACGCATCCATCGCACCGCCCGATGTGGCACCGGCGCCGATGACAGTGTGAATTTCGTCAATGAACAGGATTGCATCAGGATGATCTTCGATTTCTTTGACGACCGCTTTCAGGCGTTCTTCAAAATCACCACGGTAGCGGGTGCCAGCCAGCAACGCGCCCATGTCGAGCGAATAGATGGTGGCACGGGCCAGAATTTCCGGAGTTTCCTTGTTGATGATCTTCCACGCCAAACCTTCGGCAATGGCAGTTTTGCCAACGCCGGGGTCGCCCACCAGCAGAGGGTTGTTCTTCCGCCTCCGGCACAGAACCTGAATGCAGCGTTCCACCTCGGCTTCGCGGCCGATCAGCGGGTCAACATCGCCTTTCTTGGCTTTGACGTTCAGATCGACGCAGTATTTCGACAAAGCGGATTCTTTCGCCTCGCCTGCCTCGGCCTTTGGTGTTTCGTGGTGTTCTTCGGCACCGGAAACCGACCGGGGTTCACCAAAGGACGGGTCTTTTGCCACGCCGTGTGCTATGAAATTCACCGCGTCGTAACGGGTCATATCCTGTTCTTGCAGGAAATAAGCGGCATTGGATTCACGTTCGGCAAAGATGGCGACAAGCACGTTTGCGCCGGTCACTTCGGTACGACCTGACGATTGCACGTGGATGGCCGCGCGCTGGATCACCCGCTGAAAGGCGGCTGTGGGCACGGCTTCGGACCCTTCTACTTCGGTTACCAAAGTTGACAGATCATCGTCGATAAATTCGACTAGCGTTTTACGCAGGATGGTCAGATCGACCGAACACGCCTTCATCACGCGTTCGGCATCTGGTTCGTCGATCAGCGCCAGAAGCAGATGTTCCAGCGTGGCAAGTTCGTGGCGGCGTGCATTTGCCAAGGCAAGGGCACCATGAATGGCTTGCTCGAGTGTGGTTGAAAAAGATGGCACTTGGTCGTGCTCCTGTTCCTGCGGGTCAGTTGGGCGCGTGTACCCAAAATGACCGTGGCCTCATATAGTTAAGCTTCGGTTTTATTTCACGCACTTCAAGGGTAAAATGGGGCAAATTTCTGTTTGTCCCAGAGCCATCACAAAATGTGATCAGAATACATGGGTTTGAGGGTTAAAAGCTGTCTTTCCGGGCGCGTAGGTCAGCGAACGCTTCCGCACTGGTTGCATTTGGGGTGCCGAGAACGGCTTTCATCTGCGCTGTGTTTGCGCGCAGAAAGGGGTTGGTGGCCAGTTCGTCGGCAAGGCGCGACGGCACGGTGGCCAAGCCCTGCGACCGGGCGGCGTTGATCCGGTCATTGCGCAAGATAAGGTCGGGATTGTCGGGTTCAAGGGCCAGCGCGAAACGCATGTTCGATGCAGTGTATTCATGGCCCGAACAGATCAGGGTTCTGGGCGGCAATTTGGCGAGTTTGCTCAGGCTGTCCCACATTTGCGCAGGGGTGCCTTCAAACAGGCGACCGCATCCCATCGCCATCAGGCTGTCGGCGGTGAAGGCGAGTGCGGAAGCGGGGAAGTGAAAGGCGATATGGCCGATGGTATGGCCGTACACTTCGATGACGTTTCCGGTTTCGGACCCGACGGAAACAGTGTTGCCTTCGCTTAAGGCCGTATCAAGCGGCGGCAGGCGGTGGGCGTCGGCGGCGGCACCGATGACTTGTGCACCCGTGGCGGCGACCAAGGCCGCGACACCGTCGATATGATCCCAATGATGATGGGTCAGAAAAATCTGATGCAGGGGCCAACCGCGTAAGGACAGCGCCTCGATTATCGGGGCTGCGTCGGGTACATCGACCACCGCCACTGCGCCCGTTTCGCCGTCGCGCAGGATGTAGGCGTAGTTGTCTTTCAGGCAGGGCACGGTCACCAGTGTTAATGCCATGGTATTTGCACTTTCATTCCATACATGTATGCCAAAGCATCGCCCGGAAAGGCCTTGGCCGCAATGCATCTAGATGTACTGGACCTACGCAACTTTTATTACCGCACCGCTTTGGGCCGGGTGGCGCAGCGCGCTGTGCGTGATCAGGTGACCAAATTCTGGCCGCCTGCCATGGCGCAGGCGCAAACGGTGGTGGGATTTGGCTTTGCAGTGCCGCTTCTGCGCCCGTACCTTGCCGATGCGCGCCGGGTGATTGGGCTGATGCCGGGGCCGCAGGGGGTAATGCCATGGCCCGCCGGGGCTGATAATGTATCGGTCCTGTGTGATGACACCAATTGGCCGTTGCAAACCGGCATGGTGGACCGGTTGATTGTGTTGCACGGGTTGGAGACATCGGAAAACCCAAGCACGCTGCTGGATGAGGCGCAGCGCGTGCTGGGGCCGGGCGGGAGGGCATTGTTCATCGTGCCAAACCGCATTGGGCTGTGGTCACGGCGCGATGGCACGCCGTTTGGTTTCGGGCGGCCCTATTCGATGAGCCAGCTGGAAGCACAGTTGAAAAAGCACAACTTTACCCCGGAGCGCAGCACCACCGCCCTGTTCGCGCCGCCATCACACAGCCGGTTCTGGCTGCGCACGGCGGATTTCTGGGAACGTATGGGGCGCAGGATCGGGCCTTGGGCGGCGGGCGGTGTTTTGATGGTTGAGGTCAGCAAGCAGGTTTATGCCCCAACGCGGGGCGGCCTGAAGGCAGCGGTGCGCAAGCCCCTAAAGGTATTGGAGGGAATTCCAGTCGGGATGCCGTCACCGGGCCTTGCCCCCTCGGCGTGGCAAGCTGACTAACGGTTGATTGACCGCAAATGCTGTGGTGATTCACGGGCGCGTGATGGATTTGCACCCGCCGCATGTGTTTTGGGCAGGCCCGCGCGATACAAACAGTCGCAGCTTCCCAGTCAACAGTGCAAGCGTCTGAAAACACGATAAACTTTGCCCACGACTTTCTGACCAGAAAGGTTGCGGGCCGCCAAAGGCTCTGCTACACCCCGCCCAAATCGGGACGCATGCAGTATGTATGCGCCAAGAGTAGCTTCTGGCCTGTGCGCAAGCACTGAAACCGGGGCACAACAGCGGAAGGAATGACGTGTCAGAACCTGTTTCGATTTCGACTGGCATTGCTTCGCGTTACGCGACCGCGCTGTTTGATTTGGCGAAAGAAGATAAGGCGCTGAAGGGGCTAGAGGCGGACGCCACAGCCCTTGAAGCAGCCCTTGCCGCCAGCCCGGCATTGGCGGCGGTGATCGCATCGCCGATCATTTCGCGGGATGAACAAACCGGGGCGATCAAAGCAATCGCCGCCAAAATGGGCGTGGCCCCTTTGATGGCCAATACACTGGCCCTGATGGGCGCGAATCGCCGCCTTTTTGTCTTGCCGCAATTCATTTCTGATTTGCGCGCCCGCATTTCCGCCGAAAAGGGTGAAATGACCGCCGAAGTTATTGCTGCAAAAGCACTGACCGCCGCGCAAAGCAAGGCGTTGTCGGCCACGCTGAAAGCAAAGACTGGCAAAACCGTTATTTTGAAAACCACTGTAGACGCGTCGCTTATCGGCGGTCTTGTCGTCAAATTGGGCTCGACCATGATTGATACGTCGATCAAGGCAAAGCTCGCAGCCCTGCAAAATGCAATGAAAGAGGTCGGGTAATGGGTATCCAAGCTGCTGAAATATCGGCAATCCTGAAGGACCAGATCAAGAATTTTGGCAAAGAGGCCGAAGTCGCCGAAGTTGGCCGCGTGCTGTCCGTCGGTGACGGGATCGCGCGCGTTCACGGGCTGGACAATGTTCAGGCGGGTGAAATGGTTGAATTCCCCGGCGGTATCCGCGGGATGGCCTTGAACCTTGAAGTTGACAACGTCGGCATCGTTATTTTCGGTGACGACCGGTCGATCAAGGAAGGTGACGTTGTAAAGCGCACCAAATCCATCGTGGACGTGCCTGCGGGCAACGCCTTGCTGGGCCG
>JANOFE010000052.1:0-21178 GCA_031413495.1 Pseudorhodobacter sp.
CGCGCCCATGTGGTGCCTTTGCGGGTGTAGCCCATCGGGGTGGCGACGTCAGATATCGCAGCGCAGATGAGGGTGATGGCAGCCTCGCGCTTGGCGGCATATGCCGGGTCGTTGGCGGCGATGTGGATGCGGTGGGAAGTGTCGCGATAGTTGGGCACGTCCCCACCCCCACGTGGGGAGGGGACGGGGGTGGGGGGTGATTGGCTGGGGGTTGGATCAGGCCCCCCTCCCCATCCCTCCCCACGAGGGGGAGGGGGCGTGCTGGTTTTGGACGGATTACGCGGGAGGAGGGAATGGAGCCAGCTGGGCAGGGGCATGGGCGGAGTCCTTGTGCTGGGTGGGTGGTTTAGATCAAAAAATCCTAAGGCGTTGATTTAGCTACGTTATTTTACAAGTTCGAACGCTATCTGCACTAAGAATGCCACCCCAAAAAGGAGCATCGCAATAATCCCGAAGTTCACCCACTGTCGAAAGAGCCTAACTGTATGAAATGGCACCTCTTTGCCTATGGCTTCGGCACATTTGACCGATGTTATGAATGCAGCTTTCTGGTTGATGTAAGCACAATCAATTATGCCAGTTCGCCAGGTGAAACTTGAGGGATTGAAACTAAGCAATTACCTTTAGCCACTGTTCTGTACGCGACGTCCCGTGGTTGCCAAACCTCAATGTCGGCAGGATACTCGCTTAAGATGAACTCAACATTTGTTGCTACTTGTCGCCCGATATTTTGAAGAAAGAACTTCTCAACATAGATTTCTGTGTGAATTATTTTGCCCTGTTCAACTTTATCAGGAAAGGAAATTACGTTCCTAGAGTTGTTGGCTCGCCCATAAACGAGTTTTACACGCGCTCGAAGTAAATAGAGAACGAACACTAAGATCAGAGAGAATGCGAGACCAGTTACCTCACCCTGAAGTGGCCCAAGGTAAGACCACAAATCTGCTACTATTTGTTTCACCCGCTCAATCCCCCCGCCAAATCCGGCATATCCAGTGCTGCAAAGCCGTAATGCTTAAGCCAGCGCAGATCGCTTTCGAAGAAGGCGCGCAGATCGGGGATGCCATATTTCAGCATGGCGATGCGGTCGATGCCCATGCCGAAGGCAAAGCCCTGCCACTGGGTGGGGTCAACGCCTGCGGCGGTGAGGACTTTGGGGTGGACCATGCCGGAGCCTAAGATGTCCCTCCATTTGTCGCCCTGGCCGATTTTCAACTGGCCGCCTTCCCAGGAGCAGCGGATGTCGACCTCGGCTGACGGCTCGGTGAAGGGGAAGTGGCTGGCGCGGAAGCGCAACTCAACCGACGGCACCTCGAAGAAGGCGCGGCAGAATTCTTCGAGGCACCATTTCAGGTTGGCCATGGTGATGTTGCGATCAACGGCGAGACCTTCGACCTGGTGGAACATGGGCGTATGGGTTTGGTCCATATCCATGCGGTAGACGCGGCCGGGGGCGATGACGCGAATGGGCGCACCCTGTTCTGTCATCGCGCGGATTTGCACGGGGCTGGTATGGGTGCGCAAAACGTGGGGCGGACGAGTGTCGCCGGGGGCGCGGTGCATGAAGAAGGTGTCATGTTCCTGCCGCGCCGGGTGTTCGGGCGGGATGTTCAGCGCATCGAAGTTGTACCAATCGGATTCGACCTGCGGCCCCTCGGCCACGGCGAAACCCATATCGGCGAAAATGGCGGTCAGTTCTTCCATCACTTGGGATACCGGGTGAATGGTGCCCATACGGCGGGGGCGGCCGGGCAGGGTGACATCTAGCCACTCCGACCGCAGGCGTTCGTCAAGGGCTGCATCGCCAAGGGCGGCTTTTTTGGCGCGCAGGGCAGCGTCAATCTCATCCTTCAGGACGTTCAGCGCGGCCCCGGTAACTTTGCGCTGATCGGCATCCATCTTGCCAAGGGTGGCCATCAGAGCGGAAATTTCGCCCTTTTTGCCAAGGGCGGCCAAGCGCACGTCTTCGAGCGCGGATTCGTCAGCGGCGTTGGCAACTGCGGTCAGGTATTTGGCCTTGAGTTCTTGCATCGACGCCTCCGGGTAATGCCGGAGTTTGCTAGCGGCGCGGGGGGGTGAATGCAAGGGGTGGGGTTGTTCCTAGTGGTCGCGTGACTATCAAGGAAAACCGGCAGCCACTTTTCATTTACACGCTCTAAAGGGTTTTGGCCATGTTGATGCCGGTGGGGAAAAAGCCGAGCTTGGTGTAGAGGCGGTGGGCAGCTTCGTTTTTGGCGGCGACGCGCAGGCGAAGTTGGGTGATGCCGTTAGGTTTCAGCTGCTCTTGCAGGCAGGTCAGGGCGGCGGTGCCATAACCTTTGCCCTGATGCACGGGCAGGACGTGAAAATCCTTGATGAAGGCAGATTTGGTGGCGGGATAAAGGGCATAAAACAGATAGCCGATAACGACATCGTCTTTGACGATGCACATCAGGATTTCACCGGGGGTATCGGCGCCTTGCGGTAAATCATCCTGCAGGTCTTGCGCGGCTTGGGCAAGCGCATCGGCAAGCGTGCCGCCGAAATTGGCGACGATTTCGGCTGCGTAATCAGGTACGAAATAGGCGGCGAAGGCGGCGAATTCGTCGGAGGTGATCGGGCGAAGTGTAATCATCGGGCTTATCCCCTTGTCTGTTGGGGAAAGGGTAAGGAAAAACCCCGCCTTGGGAAAGGCGGGGTCGAATTCTTCGAAGAATTCGGGCCGGAGTTTTCGAAAACTCCGGGTGCCCGAAATCAGGCTGCGGCGGCGGCTTTTGCCTGGGCGGCAATGGCGTTGAACGCCTCTGGCTCATGCACGGCCAGATCGGCCAGAACTTTGCGGTCAACCTCGATACCGGCTTTTGCCAGACCGTTGATCAGACGCGAATAGGTGAATTCGGCGTCGAACAAACGCACGGCGGCGTTGATCCGTTGAATCCACAAAGCGCGGAAGTTGCGCTTGCGGGTTTTACGGTCGCGTGTCGCGTATTGGTTGGCCTTGTCGACGGCCTGTGTGGCTGTGCGAAAGTTGGTGGACCGGGCGGCATAGTAGCCAGCCGCAGCCTTGATTACTTTTTTGTGGCGGGCGTGCGTGACTACGCCGGATTTAACGCGGGACATCGGGTGCTCTCCTTACCGGTCGTAGGGCATGTATTTTTTGACGATTTTCGCGTCGGATGCGCACAGGATCATGGCCCCTGAGGCATCACGGATGAACTTCGTCGTGCGTTTGATCATGCCGTGGCGTTTGCCGGCGGGGCCAGCTTTTACACGACCGGAGGCTGTGAAGCTGAAACGCTTCTTGGCCGCCGACTTGGTCTTCATTTTTGGCATTTCCATCTCCGTGGTTTCAGGTGCTGCTCGGCATGCCTAGTTGGCCGGCAACACGGGTAAGAAGCGCGTCGTATAGGGGGTGCGGCGAAAGGGTGCAAGCGGGATTCGCCGCAGCCCCGTTTGTCAGTTGAACAGGCGGCTGAATACCCGGCCAAAGACTTGTGGCAATTCAGCGAAAGTATACCCGCCGCCGCGCTGGGTCATTGCAACCACGACAAGCGTGCCTGCGGTCAGCACAACGATCGAGGCCAGACGGGGGGCGCGCCCATCAGCAAAGGCATTCAACATAGCCGGGATCGACATCACCCCAAGGATGATGCCGGTCACCAGCATAAGATCGGTATCCATAGGCACTACTCCCGGCGTTATACTACCGAAAGTTTACTCGGCATCGCCGCGATGAATCAACCGTTCATCGCAGGGGGCCACGCGCAGGATGTTTGTGGTGCCCTGCACGTTGAAAGGCACGCCCGCGGTGACGACGACAAGTTCTTTCTCGGACGCAAAACCGTGGCTGAGGGCTGCGCGCACGGCGGCGATCACAGCGCCTTTGAAGCGGTCCTGTGGTTCGGCCAGAACGCATGTGGTGCCCCAGGTCAGTGCCATGCGGCGCGCAGTTGTCATCAACGGCGTCAAGGCCAAGATCGGCACCCGGGGCCGTTCGCGGGCCACTAGGCTAACCGTGGTGCCCGATTGCGAGAAGCAGCAGATTGCCTTGATGTTGGTGGTTTCTGCAATTTCACGTGCGGCGGCGACGATGGCATCGGCCACCGATGTGCGTTTGGCGGTGCGTGATGCCTCGATCACCTGACGGTAGGTCGGGTCACTTTCGACCGAAATGGCGACGTTGTTCATCGTCATCACAGCCTCAATCGGGTAGGCACCGGCGGCGGATTCTGCCGATAGCATCACGGCGTCTGCGCCCTCATAAATGGCGGTTGCCACGTCGGACACTTCAGCGCGGGTTGGAACCGGCGATTCAATCATGGATTCGAGCATTTGCGTCGCCACGATCACCGGCTTTGCTGCCGCACGCGCGCCGCGCACCAAGCGCTTCTGGATCGGCGGCACGGCATGAACGGGCAACTCGACCCCCAAATCGCCGCGCGCCACCATGATGCCATCGGATACGGCAAGAATAGCGTCATAGGCTTTGACCGCTGCCGGCTTTTCAATCTTGGACAGGATCGCGGCACGGCCTTTGGCAAGATCGCGGGCCTCTGTCACGTCTTCGGGGCGCTGCACGAACGACAGCGCCAGCCAATCGACACCCAATTCACAGGCAAATTCCAGATCCTTGCGGTCTTTGGGGGAAAGTGCGGCCACAGGCAGTACCACGTCAGGCACGTTCACGCCCTTGCGGTTGGAAATCACGCCGCCGACAGTGACGGTGCAATTGGCAAAATCCGGGCCGCAGGTATCGACGATCATGCGAATTTTGCCGTCATTCACCAGCAGCGGAGTGCCGGGCTCTAGCGCTGCGAAAATTTCGGGATGCGGCAGGTTCACACGGGTTGCGTCACCCGGCGTGGTATCAAGATCCATGCGGAACTTTGCCCCAACAGCCAAATCTTCGCCTTTGGCATGTGCGAATGTACCGACCCGTAGTTTCGGGCCTTGAAGATCGGCCAGAATGCAGATCGGGCGGCCTGTGTCCGCCTCGATCTGGCGGATGATCACGTGGCGGGCCCGGATATCATCATGGGTGCCATGGCTCATGTTCAGGCGGAACACATCTGCCCCTGCCTCAAACAAAGCGCGGATGGTGGTATAATCGCTGGAGGCCGGGCCAAGTGTGGCCACGATTTTCACATTGCGAAGGCGTCTCATGCTGCCTTTTTCCTTTTATCGTTCATGTGTCACGGTGAGCCGAGGGCGTTATGGCGGAAATTGGTTTGCGGGGCAACTGGCGCTTTCCTTGATGCGTGGCGAATGGCAAAAGGGAGCGAATTCTTTGCGGTGCGTGGGGGCATGCGTTCGCGGGGAGTCCAAGAACTAAGCAGAGGCTGGAATTGAGCGCCTATAAAATAATCGCGCAGGAAAGGCCGGGTCGTTGGCTGGTCACCTGTGATCATGCGTCGAACCGGGTGCCATCCGATATTGCCGGTGGTGATCTGGGGATTGCGCCCGCAGATATGGAGCGGCACATTGCCTATGATGTGGGGGCGGCGGGCTTGACGCTGGCTTTGGCCGAACGGTTGAACAGCCCGGCGATTTTGTCAGACTTTTCACGGTTGGTGATTGATGCCAACCGGGGCGAGGATGACCCGACGCTGGTGATGCGGCTTTATGATGGCACGATCATTCCGGCCAACAGATCGGTGGATGCGCTGGAGGCAGAGCGCAGGCTGGCCACCTTGCACCGCCCGTACCACACTGCCTATGCCGCGATGGCAGCGCGGCAGACGGATACGGTGATTGTGGCGGTGCATTCGTTTACACCATGCCTGCGCGGGCGGTTGCCGCGCCCATGGCAGGTGGGGGTGCTGTATTCGTATCGGGATGCGCGGTTGTCGGCGCCGCTGATCGACGGGTTGCGCGCAGTGCCGGGGCTGTGTGTCGGGGATAACGAGCCGTATGACGGCCATCTGCCCGGCGATGCGATTGATCGGCATGCGCTGCAAACCGGTCGGCACAATACGCTGATCGAGGTGCGCAATGATCTGATTGGGGATGCGGCGTCGCAGGTGGCTTGGGCAGCACTTTTGGCCCCGCTGCTTGAAGCGGCCCTTCTGCGTGCCAATTTATAAGGAAAGGGAGACCTGCGATGGATGACGCAACACGCACGGAACTGGAAGCCGCCGCTTTTCGCCGCCTGATCCAGCATTTGATGCAGGACCGGACAGATGTGCAGAACATCGACATGATGAACCTCGCCGGGTTTTGTCGAAATTGTTTAAGCCGCTGGTATGATGAGGCGGCAGTTGAACGGGGCCTGACCATCGGCAAGGACGCCGCGCGCGAAATTGTTTATGGCATGCCCTATGGCGATTGGGTGGCCAAGACACAGACGCCCGCAGATGCGGCAAAGAAGGCCGCGTTCGATGTGGCGTTTCGCGACAATGTGACCAAGGGGTGATGGTGAATGGGCAGACTGTCCATCCGACGGTGTGGCCAATCGTCCGCAACATGTGGTTGCATGCGGATGTGATGCTGCCGCCGTTGTGGGGCGGGGCTGCTTCGGCATTGGCGTCATCCCTCCACCCCAATCCTTTCCGCAGGGGGGGGGGAGTGTGTGCAATCGCCGCGTCAGACTTATCCGGTGCGCGTCTGTCTCGCATCACGAGACTAAAGGTATGCAGATGAAATGATGTTACTTACCCGCCGACATGGCTATTCCCCCACTGAAAATTTCAGTGATGCCGTTGTGCATGTTATCGGCATAATTGCTGCGCTGCTGGCGGTGCCTGTGCTGATCACGGTTGCGGTGTTGTTGCACGGCGATGCGAGGGCGATTGTGGGGGCCAGCCTTTATGGCGTGGCGCTGATCGCGATGCTGGTCTGTTCGGCGCTTTATAATATGACGTGGGAGGTGCGGCGGAAGGCATTTTACCGCCATTTCGACCATACTGCGATTCTGTGCAAGATCGCGGCGACCTATACGCCGTTCATGATGCTGTCCGCCGGCGGCGGCGGCTGGCTGCTGCCGGGACTGTGGGGGGCGGCGGTCACTGGGGCGGGGATGCGGTTTTTGGCACCGGACCGATTCAAGCTGGCGGCGGTGGCCTTGGCACTGGGCATGGGCTGGGCCGGGCTGTTTGCGGGGGATGCATTTTTTGCCGGGCTGTCGACAGCTGTGATCACGTTGATTGTGGTGGGTGGCAGCCTTTACACCCTTGGCGTCGGGTTCTTTTTGTTTGAGCGGCTGACCTATCACTACACCATTTGGCATGTCTTCGTGCTGGCGGCGTCCATGGTGTTTTATGCGGCGGTGATGCTGCATCTGGTGCAGACGGCGGGTTAGGGAGCCTGGTTTTGTAGCGCAAGGTGGAATTTTTTGTGGAACAAGCACGAAACGCTGACCCCACTTTTGCCTGAGTTGATTTCAATCAAATCAGGCCGCGCCTGCCTGCCGTGGGCAGGCGCGTTCCGCACCAGCCCAGTCAGTCGCGCCCTGATTTCCCAAAGCATGGTTGGCTGAAATCCCCTTGCCCGACGCCTTGCGGCTCTGGGCAACTAACCGGGTGATTGTCCCCCGGACAATGCCCTGATCGGTCAGGGCGCTAATTCATGACAAATCTGTAGTGAGACTCAGATCGCCGCTTTGCGCATTTCGTCCAGATAAATTTCGCGCAGGCGGATTGCGATGGGGCCGGGTTTGCCGGTGCCAACCGCTTTGCCGTCTATTTCGACCACGGGCATGACGAAAATCGAGGCGGCGGTGGAAAAGGCTTCGTCCGCCTCTTGCGCCTCGGCGATGGTGAAGGGGCGTTCCTCAACCTCCATCTGCGCCTCGGCGGCGAAGCGAAGAACGGAGGCGCGGGTGATGCCGTGCAGGATGTCGGTGGAAAGGTGCCGCGTGATGATGCGGTTGCCTTGGACGATATAGGCGTTGTTCGAGGTGCCCTCTGTTACTGTGCCGTCTGCCACAAACCAGCTGTCATCCACACCCGCCTTTTTGGCCATCATCTTGGCCATTGATGGATACAAAAGTTGAGTGGTTTTGATATCAACCCGGTCCCAGCGCAGATCGGGCACGGTGATCACGCGGAAGCCGGTTTTTGCAGCGGGGGCATCGGCAAGGTTGGGGATGCTTTGGGTGAAGGCCACGATGGTGGACGGGGTGGTTGCGGGATCAGGGAACACGAAAGACCGGTCACCGGGGTTGCCGCGGGTGACTTGCAGATAGATCATGCCTTGGTCGATAGCGTTCAGACGCACCAGTTCGCGGAACATTGTCGTCAGGTCTTCGTCGCTGATCGGGCTGGTCATATCCAACTCAGACAAGCTGCGGGCAAGGCGGATAACATGGCCTTCCATGTCGATCAGCTTGCCATCCAGAACCGATGTCACCTCATAGACGCCATCCGCCATCAGGAAGCCGCGATCGAAGATCGAGATTTTGGCATCGGCCTCTGGCAGATAGTCGCCGTTGACATAGACGGTTCTGGTCATGTGTTTATCCCCATAAAGCCGCAGCGGGCGGGTGAATTCCTTGGGCGTCGTAGTGCAATGCCGCAGCGCGGTCTTCGGCCAGAAGCAGCGGGCCGTCAAGATCAAGATAGTCGGCGCACGGCCCAAGCTGCGGTATGGTGCCCCGGCGCGATATTGTTTGATCGTCTGGTCAAATCATAATTGCCGCAAGGCGCGCAAGATCAGTTGACAGATCGTCCAGAAAACACGCAAGGTTTATGTCCTGCGGCCCTGAAAATAGGCAGCAAACAAATACCCGGTGGCAAAGGGACGGGAGGCCCGATGCCACGTAAAGGGGAGGATGCACGCCCCGGACCTAAGGTTCGGGGCGGTGCTGTTTGTGGGGGTTGGTCAGGCAAGTTTTTTGGCCAAGTGATATGTCAGCGCCTGACCGATCAACATCGACACAGCAGGTATTGAAATATCATTTTCCGTTCGGAACAAGACGGCGCGGGTGCCTTGCACGCGCATTCCCGCACCTGGGCCTTCGACGAAACTCTGGATCAAACCAGTTTTGCAATGCACGAAAAGTGCAAAATCACCGCCCGGTGCCATGCCGATGCGCAGGCTGCATGCCGCCCCGGTTTCTGGCGTAAGGTAGGCTGGCTGACCCCAACGCAAATCTTCAACCAACCGTCCGATGGTGGGCAGTTCTGCTGCACGCGCAAAGATCAGTCGGCGCAAGGTTATCAGCCCAGCACGCGGTACAGCAGAACAGGCGTTGAGAACTGCCTGTATGGCAGGTGCTGGTATGGGACAGGTCATCATGCGGCAAGCGGCAGGTGCAATTCTGTGATCAGATCATCGGGGGCGATGTCCATCGGGCTGTTCAGATAAACCTCAAACGCTGGGGCATCTGCGGGGTCTTGGCCGGATGTGGGCAGCCAGACCGAATAAAGCTGATCATAGGCGGCAGGGAGGCCCGCGTAAGGCCCCTTGTAGGTTAGAACCGCATTGCGGCCAGACGGCAGAATAACGGTTTCCATCGGGGAGGCGATCTCTGCATCATTCAGTATTTCAAACCCGGTATGGCTTCGCAGATCGGCGGGGGCGGTTGACGACGGATCATCATAAAACACCCCCACCATATGGCCTGCGTGGGGAAACAGTGTTCGAGCTGCCATAGTAGCCGACAGCCGTTCAAACGCGCGGCCGATTTCGTGGTAGAGCCCTTTGTGCGGCACGGCGGCCAAACGGCGGGCAGGTTCAACGCGGATTTCGATGGGGTGCATGGTCGTAATCTCCGGTATGTTGCGGGGGGAAAAGACGCGCAATTCACCCCGGTTGCGAAAAGCCGCCGGGGTGGCGGCGTAATGATCGGTAAAGGCGCGGGCGAAACTGGCGACATTGGGATAACCATAATCGCGGGCGATGCGGGCGACGGGAAGGGTGGTTTGCACTAGGGCGATTGACGCGCGGTGCAGGCGAACCCGCCGCACGGACTGTGCCGTTGTCTCGCCCGTCATGGCGCGAAACACGCGGTGCCAGTGAAAGCGGCTCATCGCGGCCACATCGGCCAGCGCATCAAGCGACAGATCACTAGACGGGTTGTTGTGGATATGATCCAGCACCCGAAGCAGACGTTTTTCGTAGAAGTTGGGCATCGCTTGTCCTGTCGGTTCCTTGGCAGAGGGGTGCCACGGGTTGGGTTTACAAATCTTGCTCAGTTGCATCTTGGAAGGCCCGAGGCCATATAGGAAGCCATCCTGACGTGGAGCCTTTGCATGAACTATCTGGAATTCGAAAAGCCGCTGGCGGAAATTGAGGGCAAGGCCGAAGAATTGCGCGCTATGGCGCGGGCCAACAAGGAAATGGATGTCGAAAAAGAAGCGCTGGCATTGGACAAGAAGGCCGATGTCATGCTGCGCGATCTTTATAAAGACCTGACACCATGGCGCAAATGCCAGGTTGCACGCCATCAGGACCGCCCGCATTGCAAAGACTATATCGAGGCGCTGTTTAACGAATATACGGCGCTGGCAGGCGACCGCAACTTTGCCGATGACCATGCCGTTATGGGCGGTCTTGCGCGGTTCAACGATACCCCTGTGATGGTGATCGGGCACGAAAAGGGAAATGACACCAAAACCCGGATTGAACGGAATTTTGGCATGGCGCGGCCAGAAGGTTACCGCAAGGCCATTCGGTTGATGGATATGGCGGACCGGTTCCGGCTGCCGGTGATCACGCTGGTTGATACCCCCGGTGCCTATCCCGGCAAGGGTGCCGAAGAACGCGGACAGGCCGAAGCGATTGCGCGGTCCACTGCCAAATGTCTGGAAATCGGCGTGCCGCTGATTTCGGTTGTGATCGGCGAAGGTGGGTCTGGTGGCGCTGTGGCATTTGCCACTGCCAACCGCGTGGCGATGTTGGAGCATTCGGTTTATTCGGTGATTTCGCCCGAAGGCTGTGCGTCGATCCTGTGGAAAGACGCTGAGAAAATGCGCGAGGCGGCCGAAGCGCTGCGATTGACCGCGCAGGATTTGCAAAAGCTGGGCGTGATTGACCGCATCGTGAAAGAACCGATGGGCGGCGCGCAGCGGGGCAGAAAAGAGACCATCGAGGCGGTTGGCAAGGCGATTGAGACGATGTTGAAAGAGCTGTCGGGCAAAAAGCCCGAGGCGCTGATCAAGGATCGGCGGCAGAAGTTTCTGGATATGGGGTCAAAGGGCTTGGCCGCGTGATGCTTTCCAATCCGTGGGTGCTGGTCTTTCTGGCGGGTGTGCTGGAAACCGGGTGGGCGCTGGGGCTGAAATATTCGGATGGGTTCACCAAGCCTATTCCATCGGTGCTGACGATTGTCGGCGCACTGGCGTCTTTCTGGTTGCTGAGTACGGCGATGAAAGACCTGCCCGTTGGCACGGCTTATGCGGTGTGGGTAGGTATAGGCACGGTGGGCACAGCGGTTGCCGCCGTGATCTTGCTGGGTGAGCCTGTGACAGTGTTGCGGGTTGCGGGTATTGCGCTGATCGTGGCGGGCATTGCTGCATTGAAGTTGGCGTAAGGGACGATTCTTCTGACAAACCTCTGACAGCAGCATTTGCCGGATGGGCAGACGCGGCAGCATGCAGCCTTTTGGGGGAACGCAACCCGTCAAAAGGAGACCTGCCATGCGTTTTGCATTTTGCCTTATCCCGCTGTTCGCAGCGACCCCGATCTTGGCCGAAATCTGCACGGTGCCTGATGGAGCAGGCCGGCCGATCAACCACGCCAATCTGTTCATAGAGGACAACGCAGGCGACGGTGATATCGGTGTGCATGGCTATTTCGATGATCACGGTTGGAGCGAACTGTGTGTCTTTGATCCTGCCGGGGATATGATCCTGCATGTCCGGCCCGAAGGGCGCATGGGCGACCTTGGCATTGCCGGGGTATTTTTTGAATCGCGCGAACCCGAATATGCCGATTGGGACTATGCAGCCCTGAAGGCCGCCTGGCCGGAAGGCGACTATGCGCTGCGCGCTTTGGGCAGTGACGGTGAGTTGCTTACAGGGGCCGCGCTGTTCACCACCGTTCTGCCCATGATGCCGCAGATTGTATCGCCAAAAACGGTGCCAGAGCCGGAAGATTTGCCGCTGCCTGTGGTGCCGGTGGCCGATCTGACGGTGGAATGGCTGCCGGTGATAACGTCGCAAGACGGCAGGCCGATCACGCTTCGGGCGTATCAAATTTGGGTCAACAAAGAAAACCATGAAGATGCCAATGGCTTTTCGCGGCCAAATTTTGATGTGCATGTAGATGCGGACACGACATCTTTCGTGATACCGGCTGCGTTCTTTGATGCGGCATCGGTTTATGAAGTTGAGGTGGTGGCGATAGAAGAAAGTGGCAACCAGACCATCGGTGGTGCGTCGTACTTTGCGACCGAATGACGTGATAGAACCTATGTCGGATGTCGCGGGACGGGGTTCCGTGGCATCCTGTGCGGCGGAGGACGCAAAGGCATGCAAAGACGCACAAAATTCATGGTGGTTGCCAGCACGTTATTTGTGGCGATGTTCGCGGTAGAGCAGTTTCGGTCCGCCGACCCGTTCGATCTGTGGAATTTTGCGTTCGACGTGGTCGAGATTGGGCTGCTGATTGGCGCAATAGCAATGATCGGCTTTGTCTCGGCCGAAACGCGCGACATTCGCATCGAGCGGTTGGAATTGCTGGATGACCTCGAAACCGCGCGGCGGGAAGGTGGGCGCTGGCGGGAAACTGCACGTGCGCATGTCAACGGGCTAAGTCAGGCTATAGCCGCACAGTTTCGCAGCTGGACCCTGACCGGGGCAGAGGCCGATGTCGCGGGGCTGATGCTGAAAGGGCTGTCGCATAAGGAAATCGCATCTTTGCGCCAGTGTTCTGAAGCCACAGTTCGCCAGCACGCCACGGCGGTCTACCGCAAATCCGGATTGACCAGCAGGTCGCAATTGACCGCGTTCTTTCTGGAGGATTTGCTGATGCCGGCCGCTATGCCGGTAGTGTCGCTTGTTGATCGGTCGCGCGATTAGGCTACCACATGCCCAAATGCGCCCGCGTTGCGCGGTCATGATCATAGGCCGTACCGTCAATTGCACCCTTGCTGGCATCTTGTATCATTTGCCCGACAGTCGGCAGATTTGCCGATTGATCACCGCTGGTCCACAAAGCGGAACGTTGCAGGGCGCGGGCGCATTGGGAATAAATCTCGGCTATTTTGATGACAATCACGGTGCGCGGTTCACGGCCATCCCGCGCGAAGCGGGCACGCAGAGTGGCGTCGGCGGTTAGTTGTGCGGTGCCATTGATGCGCACCGAGGTGGTGGAACCGGGGATCAGGAAATACAGGCTGACCCGACCATCGCGCAGGATGTTGCGAAGGCTGTCGATACGTTCATTTCCCTTCCAGTCGGGCAGCGCCACTGTTTGCGCATCCAGCACGGTGACGACCGGGCCCTCATCGCCGCGCGGGCTGCCATCAGTGCCTTCGGGGCCGACGGTTGACAGGATACAAAAGCGCGACCTGTCCAGAAACGCGCGGTAGGCAGGGGTCAGATGAGGGGCAACTTTGGCCATGGCAGGCGTGCCGGGCGTGCCATAGTGGCCAAGCAGAGCGTCCAGCGAAGTGATCCATTCCATCATTTCACCTTTTGAATTTTCGGCTTTTTTGGCTTTGGCGGTGGCGCATCGGCCACCACCGCACGCAAAGCGCGGATGCACAGGTCAGGATCGTCGAGCAGGTCCGATCCGATAAGATAGTCTTTGCTGCCGGGATAGGCGGGGCCTTTTTCCACATCGGGCAACAGGGCCAATGCCCCCGGCGTGGGTTTGATGAACAAGATATCGTCGCAGACAAAGGCCACGACCGTGCCATCAAGATAAAGCGCATATTCACCAAACATCTTGCGGGCGGACAGCGTGCCTGCGTCTGCCAGCACGTCAAGCAGATGGTCTATCGTTGCGGCATTGGTGCCCATGTCAGCCCGCCTTACGGGGGGTGACGCCCGTCTCGGCCATCAAGCGGGTGGAGGCATCTTCGATCCGCATCTCCAACTCGGCCATAAATTCGGCGTTTGGCAGGCCGGGTTTTATGGCGGGCAGGAATTCGATCACGGCGGTTCCGGGTTTGCGGTAAATGCCGGTGCGTGGCCAGAATACGCCGACATTGGTGGCCACTGGCACGCAGTCTTGTTCCAGCTGGTTGTAAAGCGCTGCTGTGCCCATTTTATAGGGCATTTTGACCCCCGGTGCCACGCGGGTGCCTTGCGGATAAATGATCAATTGGCCAGCCTTGGTTTGGCCCGCTCTCACATCGGCCATCAGTTTGGAAATGGCTTTGCCGCGTTTGCCCCGATCAACCGGAATGCAGCCCATGTTTAGCCCATGCCAACCAAGGATGGGAATCCAAGTGAGTTCTTTTTTCATGATGAAACGCGGCGCATCAAGAACGCTTAGAAGGGTGATACTGTCCAGAAAGGATTGGTGTTTGGACGCGACAAGTACCGCGCCTGTTGGCGCATCGCCCCGCACTTCGGTTTGCAGGCCCACAATGTGTTTGGCGGTAAAGCGTGACCAGTGGCAAAAGCGTTTCATCCAGTAGAAAGACGCGCCTTTCCAGACCAGAGCCAAAGGTGCGAACAGCACAGCCAGAAGGAACAAGGCCAGATACATCTGCACGACGAAAATCAACGAGCGAAGCCATTGGATGGCATAGGTCATGTCAGTGTCCTTAGTTTGGCGAAGGCGGCCCTGCGGGTGGCGGCAAAAGCGATGAGGGCGGCAAGAGGGGGGAGCAGCAGCGGCAGTATCCAGCCCGCGCCTTGAAAGCCAAGGCCGGTCAGAAAGCCGCCCGCCGCATCAGCCGAGGGCAGCAGGTAAATGCCGATCATGGCAACAACAGCCCCGATCGCCGCCCCGATCAGGGTGCGCAGGGTGAAACGGCGCACAAAGGCGCGGGCGATGTAGGTATCGCGCGCACCGACAAGGCGCAGAACCTTGATGATCTGGGCGTTCGCCTCAAGTGCTGCATTGGCGGCAAGCGTGATCATCGCGGCCATGGCCCCCAGGATAAGCACCATGGACACGATGCCCAACAGGCGCAGCCTTTGGGCGGCCACGGCAAGCGGCCTGCGCCAGCGGGTATGATCATCCAGGCTGGCACCCGGTGCTTCGGCCACAAGACGTTGGCGCAGACCTTCGCTGTCATAGCCGGGGTCTGCCTCGGTCAGTTCAATCAGGCGCGGAATGGGCAATTGGTCTATCGGCAGGTCTGGGCCAAACCACGGCTCCAGCAGGGCTTTTTGTTCGGCGTCGGTCAGGGCACGGGCGGATGCCACGCCGGGGGTGGCCGCCAGAATATCAAGGACACGCAGGGTTTGCGCCTCGACCTGATCATCGGTCGCGGAAATGCGGATGGTCGCGGTGCGGGCCAGCGCATCGGACCAGCGGTCTGCCAAGCGGCCGGATGCCAAAGACAGGGCCATCGCGAATACTGCAAGAAACGTCATCGCGCCTGCGGTGAACAGAGTAAGCCATGCCGAAAGTCCGGTTGGTGGCACCACCCGGTCGGCCTGCGCATCACCTTTCAGAATACCCGCTATCTGAGCGCGGTTCACAGATCGGCCCCGGCAAGCTGGATACGACAGTTTTTGATGCGCAGCACACGGGCGGCCACTTGCGCTTTGGCAGACCGGATCAGGTTCATATCATGTGTGGCGATCAGAATTGTCTTTCCCATCTTGTTCAGTTCCACCAGCAGGGTCAGCAAACGCAGGGACATTTCCCAATCAACGTTCCCTGTGGGTTCATCTGCCAGAATGACATCGGGTGCCGTGATCACGGCACGGGCAAGGGCGCAGCGTTGCCGTTCCCCCCCCGATAGCGACGGCGGCAGGGCGTTGGCAAGTTGGCCCAGCCCGACCCAAGCCAAAAGATCCGAAAGATCTTGGGGTTGATCGGGGTATCCTGCCACGGCCATTGGCAGACTGACATTGGCGGCGACTGGCAGGTGGTCCAGAAACTGACAATCCTGATGCACAACGCCAAGCCTGCGGCGGGTCAGCGCCACATCATCGCGGCTTAACCCGGTGACATCACGGTCGAACAGAGTGATCTTTCCCTGTGTCGGAAGCAGCTCTGCATAGCAGAGTTTCAGAAAGGTGGATTTGCCCGATCCAGAGGGCCCGGTCAGAAAATGAAACGATCCCGGTGCCAATCTTAACGAGACGTCTGACAGAAGTTCCCCCCCGCCATAGCCATAGGCCACGTTTTGAAATGCAATCACCCCTGTGCCCCGCCTGCAACGATTGGCGCACCATCGCGCGTTGGCGCGCCGGATTCAATTGGGATGCGGGCAAAAGTTAATGACAATGACTTGGAGAAGAACTGTATCGTTGCTACAACATGCACAGAATGCGCGATTATCTGCGCGAAGGACCAAAACCTATGCGGCTGATTTGCCCCAATTGCGATGCTGAATATCAGGTCGATGATGCGGCAATCCCCGACGGGGGTCGCGATGTGCAGTGTTCCAACTGCGGGCATGCGTGGTTTCAACTGCCCGCAGATGTGGAAATAGCGCGCGAGGCAGAGGACGAACTTTTTGGAGAAGACACCGCAACCGGTGATGCGCCGTCTGAGCCAGCGCCACCGATTGTTGAGCCTGTTGTTGCCAGTGAGGATGCTGCCAGCGCCGAGACTGACAGCACCGTCCCGCCGCCGGTTGCAATAAACGATGACTCAGCTGCCCCAGCACCCGCGCGTCAGACCCTTGCAGAAAGCGTGCTGTCGGTGTTGCGCGAAGAAGCGGAACGCGAAACCGCCGTGCGGCGGGACAAAGCCCCTTTGGCTGATGAAGATCGCGGTGCGATAGAAACGCAAACCGAATTGGGTCTTGATGACGCGCTAAATTCTGCAGGCATCAGTGCTGCCGCGCGCCATATTGCCAAGCTGAAAGGGACAGACACCGATCTGCCGCCTTTGGCCGAGGCAAGAACCGCGGCACGCCGTGATCTTTTGCCGGATATTGAAGAGATCAATTCAACGCTGCGCGCAAATTCTGACAGGGCAAAAGAAGCCGATGACGAGGTTGATGCGCTGCCCGACATTAAACCCCGCCGCCGTGGGTTCAGGTCTGGCTTTGTGTTGATGATGATAGTCGCGGTTGCGCTGGCGATGGCCTATGTTATGGCGCCGCGAATTGTGGCCCAGATACCCGGATCGGCGGCACCGATGAAAGCCTATATCAGCGCTGTGGATTCTGGCCGCGTCTGGTTGGACGGTGTGATGAAATCTGCCAGCGGGTCGCTGCGCAGTTTCAGCGGCGATGGGAATTAGCGCGTGGTCCGCTCGGCCGTGCCGATTACAGATCATAGCCCTTAAGGCGCGTTGCCACGGCAAATCAGAAAGCCTGCGGAAGGCTTGAAAAGCCGAACGTCGGGCTGACCGCGTCAGAACAGATCGAGCAGCCGCTTCAAATAATCGCGCTCAGAGTTTGGGCGCAGTTGATCGCCCGAGCGACGGCGAATTTCATCCAGCAGATCCTGCGCACGGCGGTAGACGTCATCGCCTTGCAGCATATTGCGATCCGACCCGATCCGCGCAGAATCGCCGGGTTCGCGGCCCAGCGGATCGCGGCCTGAATTGGGGTCATTCTGGCCGAAAGCCTCGCCTTCTTGTGCGTCACCTTCGCGTTGCATGTCTTGCGCCAGCGCTTCGCCCAGATCGCGCATGCCTTCGCGCAGGGCTTCCATCGCCTCGGCCTGACGATCCAGTGCACCGCCCAGATCGCCCTCACGCAGGGCGCGTTCCGCCTCTTCCATAGCGCGACCTGCTTCATCCAACTGGCGGCGGCCTTCCTCGCCTTGTTCAGACCCACGGCCGGGCAGCTGGCCGTTGTTCAACTGGCCCAAACGGTCACGCAAATCTTGCTGGCGTTCGGCAAGGCTGCGCTGATCGCCGCCTTCGCCTTCACCTTCGCCTTGCTGGCCGGGTTGTTGTCCCGGCTGGCCCTGTTCACCGGGTTGCCCGTCTTGCAAATCCTTGAAGGCGTCATCTGACAGGCCTTGCTGATCGCGCAGGGTTTCGCCCAGATTGCGCATCGCCTGTTGGCCGGGGCCGCCTTGGCCCGGTTGCCCCGGCCCCTGCGTCACTTGCATGTTTTCCATGAACTGGCGCAGCATTTCCATCATTTCGGCGGCTTCGGCCATGCGGCCTTCGTCGATCATCTTTTGCAGCTCGTCCAGCATCTGTTGCAGCTGGTCTTGTGACATTTCCACGCCGGGCTGATTTTCGGAGGTCTGTTGATCGGGGTTTTGCTGCTGTTCTTCGGCCAGTTGTTTCATATAATCGTCAAGCGCTTGGCGCATCTCGTCCATCAACTCGGCCACTTCATCGGGGTCGGCACCGTTGCGGATCGCTTGATCAAGGCGGTCTTGCGCGCGGCGCAGGCGTTCCAGTGCCGATGCAAGATCGCCTTCTTCGACAAGCAGGGCGATTTCCCATAGCTCATCGGCCAGCGCATCACGGCTTTCCACCGTCAGGGATTTCGATTCGGTATCCAAGCGGTTCAGGGCGAAACGCAGGCGCAGGTACGCACGCTGGTTGCGGATGAAGCCATCGGGCCGGTTGGTCACGGCTTTGAGCACCTGTACCACAGTGGGGGCATTGCTGCGGGTCCATAGAACATCCCTGCGCGCCTCGATCAGCGCGGCAGCGAGGGGGTCAAAGAACCGCTTGCCGGGCAGGGTTACCATCACCGGTTCTGCCATGCCCGCTTGCAAGGCCGCATCGGACACGGTGAAGGTCATCGACACCGGCAGGTTGGCAAATGGGTGTTTCGAGAGATCATCAATCAGGATTTCGGTGAACTTGGCACGGTCGCCGGTGATTGGCATTGGCAGATCAAGGGTCACCGGTTCGCGTGCCTCGGGATCGGCGGCTAGGCCATAGCGGCGGTCTACGCTTGGCAAATCAAGGGCAATCACCACTTGCCCCGCCGTGATGCCATAATCATCGGTGGCGGTGAAAGATTGGGTAAAGCGGCCGTCACCTTCGCGCCCGATGTCACCAGAAACGGCCACTGTTGGCGCGGCGTCTGGCAGGGCGGTTATTGCCCATTCGCGCCCGCCTGCCCCTTCGATTTTGATGGTGCCGGATTGCATCACCTCAAAATCCTGTGCGGGTGCCGAGGCCGGAGGCGGGGTTGTGCTGGCCGATACGGTTTCGGACAGCGTAAGCGCGCCCACTTCGCCATAAAGGCGAAATTGCAGGCGGGTGCCTTTTGGTAGGGTTAGGTCGGTTTGGTCGATATCGTTGAGGTACAGCGCGGGTTTGCCGGTATAGGCGGGTGGCTGCGCCCAGCCTTCCCATGTGGGGCCAGCGGCAAGGGCATCTGCGCCACCGGGGGTTAGTGTTGCCACAGACCCCACCCGCCAAAGCGAGCCGAAAAGTACCGCCATGACCAGCGCTGTCAGCGCCACATACCGCAGTGCAAAAGGATCACGCCGCGCAAGCCGCAGGTTTGGTTGCACCGCGCGGGCCTGTGCAGCACGGTCGGCCATGCGGACCAGATGCGCCTGCCAGACAGCCTTGGATGCCGGATCATCGGTGCCAAGCGCCTGATCATCGGTCAGGGCGGCAATCGGCTGGCCGGGCAGGCGGGCGTCAAGGCGGGTATATGCGTCGGTCTGGGTGGGGCGACGAAAGGCGCGCAAACCCGTCAAAATGGCCCAAAGAGTGCTCAGAACGGAAAGCACCAAACCAACCCAGACGCCTTCGATGGGCAACCAATCCTGCAGACCAAAAGCAAGTACGGCCAGTGTGGCGATCAGCACCGTCCACAGCGGCCAAAAGGCATGGGTCACACGTTCGGCCCAAAGCCCGGCCAGCGTCAGGCGCATCGGCCCGTTCAGGCGGCGCAGGGCGGATTGGCGGTCAGGGTCTGTCATGCCGGGCGCGCGTTCCTTCAGGCTGGCATTATAGCCACGCGGGGATGGTATCTCGTTTCAACATTTCGTCAAAGGTCGGCCGCGCCCTTATGACGGCGAATTGATCATCTTTCACCAAAACCTCGGGGATCAGGGGCCGGGAATTGTATTCCGACGCCATCACCGCGCCGTATGCGCCTGCAGAACGAAAGGCGACCAGATCGCCAGCGGCAAGCGGGGCCAGAGTGCGCGCCTTAGCAAAAGTGTCGCCAGTTTCACACACCGGGCCTACCACATCATAGGGCTGGCTTTCCGTACCGGGGGCTGATTGCAGCAGCGGCACAATGTCATGATGCGCGCCATACATCGACGGGCGGATCAAATCATTCATCGCCGCATCAAGGATCAGGAAATCACGGGACTCGCCGTTTTTCACATAGATCACTTTCGACACCAGCACGCCCGCATTGCCGGAAATCAGGCGGCCCGGTTCAATTTCTATCTCGCAGCCCAGATGGCCGACTGTGCGCTTGATCAGCGCTGCGTAGTCGCTTGGCAAAGGCGGGGCTTCGTTAGAGCGTTCATAGGGAATGCCAAGCCCGCCGCCCAGATCAAGGCGGGTAATCTCGTGGCCTTCGGCGCGCAGGCGATGGGTGAGGTCGGCCACTTTCAAATAGGCCTGCTCGAACGGCTCTAAGTCTGTCAATTGACTGCCGATATGCACGTCGATGCCGATAACCTTGAGGCCGGGCAGTTTTGCCGCCTCGGCGTAGACATCACTGGCGCGGCCTATCGGGATGCCGAATTTATTGTCTTTCTTGCCGGTGGCGATTTTTTCATGGGTGCGGGCATCGACATCAGGGTTCACGCGGATGGTGATGGGGGCGATGAGGTCAAGGCTATGGGCAACCTCGGATAGCGCGCGTAGTTCAGGTTCTGATTCGACATTGAATTGCCGAATGCCGCCGGTCAGCGCCATGCGCATTTCATCGCGGGTTTTGCCAACGCCGGAAAACACGATGCGGTCGCCCGGTACGCCTGCCGCCTTTGCGCGCAGATATTCGCCGGCTGACACCACATCCATGCCGGCGCCCAGATCGCCGAGAGTCTTTAGCACGGCAATGTTGGACAACGATTTGATGGCAAAGCACACAAGGTGCGGCAGGGGGGAGAGCGCTTCGGTGAACAGGTGGTAATGCCGGGTCAGGGTGGCGGTGGAATAGCAATAGAAGGGCGTGCCGACAGAGGCCGCGATTTCGGCAAGCGCCACGTCTTCGGCATGAAGCTGGCCGTTGCGGTACAGGAAATGGTCCATGGGCCTTAGGCTTTCGCTTGCTGTGCGGACA
>JANOFE010000053.1:0-11448 GCA_031413495.1 Pseudorhodobacter sp.
ACCGCTGCGCGCTATTCCGGCATCGATACGGCAAACATCAAGATGAAGGTGCTGGTCCTGTCGTCCTGTGCGGCAGCACTGGCCGGGATGCTTTACGCCGGACGTCTGCAATCTGGCCGCTTCCAACTGGGTGAAGGCGACGAGTTGTCGGTCATCGCGGCGGCGGTGCTGGGCGGGACCAGCCTGTTCGGCGGCAAGGGCACCGTGATCGGCACCATCGTGGGCGCCATGATGATCGGGCTGATCAACAACGGGCTGATCCTGTTCGGGCTGGAGTTCAGCCAGCAACTGATCGCGCGGGGCGGGATCATCATCCTCGCTGTCGCCCTTAGCCAGAAGCGGTAATGTCATGGCCCATGTGACCATCATCGGTACTGTCACAGCAAGGCCCGAGACGCGCAGCGAGCTTCTGGCAATGCTCTCTGCGCAGGTCGCACCGACTCGGGCAGAGCCCGGCTGCATCAACTATGACTTCCATGTCGATGCGGCTGATCCCTGCTGCTTTGTCTTTTATGAGAACTGGCAGAGCCAGGCAGATCTGGACGCGCACTTGGCGATGCCGCACCTCGCGCCTCTGTTTTCTCAGCTGGGCCGGCTTTTGGCCAAGCCGGTTGATATCCGGCACCTGACGATGATTTCGGACATGGCCGGTCAGCATTGACGTTGCAACCGTGGCGCTGGTCAAAGCCACGGTGAAACCTTCCATGGAGCGGATCACGACATGCGCCTGAAACTTGGTATGGTCGGTGGGGGCAAGGGCGCTTTCATCGGCGCTGTGCACCGCATAGCGGCGCGTCTGGACGGCCATTGGGACCTGGTCGCCGGGGCGTTTTCCTCTGATCCCGCACGGGCGGCGCAGTCGGCGGCAGACCTCGGCATCGCGGCAGAGCGTAGCTATGACAGCTTTGCCGCGATGGCACAGGCCGAGGCCGCACGGCCCGACCGCATCGATGCCGTGGCCATCGTTACGCCCAATCACCTGCATGCCTCGGTGGCCACGGCTTTTCTACGGGCAGGAATTCCCGTGATTTGCGACAAGCCGTTGGCCACCACCGTCGAAGACGCCGAGGCGCTGGTCAAGTTGGTGGCCGAAACCGGCTTGCCCTTTATCCTGACCCAGACTTACACCGGTTATCCGATGGTCCGCGAGGCACGTGCCCTGATCGCGGCCGGTCGGATCGGTTGTGTCCGTCATGTTCAGGTGGAGTATTTGCAGGACTGGCTGGCCATGCCGGTCGAGAGTTCGGGTAACAAGCAGGCTGCATGGCGCACCGACCCGGCGCAGTCTGGTCCTGGTGGGTGCATCGCGGATATCGGCACCCATGCCTTCAACCTTGCAACTTTCGTGACCGGTCTTGTTCCAAGTGCAGTGCTGGCAGATCTGACTGCTTTTGGACCGGACCGGGCCTTGGATGACAATGCCGCGATCCTACTTAGGTTCGGGGAAGGTGCCAAGGGCATGATCTGGGCAAGCCAAGTTGCGCCGGGAGCCAAAAATGGTCTTCGCATTCGCGTGGCCGGCGAGGCCGGTGGCCTTCTTTGGGATCACGAACGACCCGAAGATCTGGAGTTCACTCCCATTGGCAAGCCAACGCGAACCTTGCTCCGTGGGGGTGATGGCGTTTTAACGCCTGCTCGCCTTCCGGCAGGCCACCTGGAAGGCTATCTTGAGGCGTTTGCCACGCTTTATGCCGAAGCCGCCGGGCAAGTACGTGAGTTTCGCAACGGGACGAAATCTGGCAGGGATACCGTGTTGCCGACGGTGTCGGACGGGCTGGCGGGCATGCGCTTCATAGCGGCCGGAGTTCGGTCAAACGAAGAAGGCGGGGTTTGGGTCGGGCTCTGAGGCCCAATCTCGAGCGATTGGATGCGGACAATTCTGGCAGCGGGCATCAGGCTTCGTCAAAGCTCACTACGTGCCCGAAAAGTACCTAGCCGCAACATTCGTCAAGACAGAGAGATGATTTCCCCATGCAAATGCACAATTGGCTGCTTCGCTCTCATCCTCGAGAAGCGACTGTACTCAGCAAATGTCCGCTTCCCGCCCATCGCGACATGCCAACGAAGTGCCTCAGAGAAGTTCAGCCGGAACTTAAGCAGACTGCTGCATTCACTCTTCGGAGAGCTCAACCGTCACGGCCTTACGCGCTTCGGTCTCGGCCTCTGACCCAGTCGGCCACTGCCAAAGAGAGCCGGGTTTGTAGGCATCTGCCAGTACCGGAAAGTGTTTCGGATCCTTGATTGCAGCGCGTAAGCGCGTGCGCGCTTCGCGGGGAGAAACCTTCAGATCATCACAAACATTCCGGAGGGTTGTCAGTTCAGTCATATCAGCACTCCTTAGCTGTTGGTGGTGCTTGCATAAGACTGCCCAATGGTCCGTGTCAGGATAAACCCTCAGATTCCATTCGATTTGTGCTGGAATGGCGTCAAGAACCACTAAATTTGGGCCCAGACGCTTGGTGCGCCGCTGGACTGGCATTTCCTAGGGGAAATAGGAACTAGGTCTGTGCGATGCCCTCAGCGCCTTACTCGGCCTTGAATAGATCGACGACATCTACCCCGAGAGCATCCGCGATCCGTTCAATAATTTTGATTGAGGGATTCCGCCGCCCGTTCTCTAGGCCGCTCAAATATGTCTGATGCACTCGAGCGCGATGGGCCAGTTCCTCTTGGGACAGGCCCTTCTCTCGCCTGATACGTTGTAGGTTGCTGGATAGGCGGCGCTGCACAGACATACACCGCATGCCACACGACGCGCGACATCATGCCATAGACGGATCGTAATAAAGCGCGTAAGTCGAGAGGAGCTTCAAGAAAACTAAGCAGGTCAAACCCATGCCCGGGGAACAGGCACAAGCGCCCCACAACTTAACTCATAGTCTATATCATGGCCTTTCCGACCTTCTCTTCCCCGACAAGCTGGTGGCCGCCACAGAGGTTCAGAGTCGGGTTAATGTGCGCAACGTCCAACACGGTGTATATGCATGGTGGTTTGACGGCGACCTGCCTATCGTCCCGCGTGGCGGCTGCCTCAGCAATGGCCATCATAACATGTTATATGTCGGCATTGCGCCACCACAACCATCCGGAAAATTAGCGGGGCGCGTTCCGCCAATGAACCGGCGCTTGGTGCGCAACCACTTGCAGGGCAGCATTCGAACGTCAACACTGCGCCAGACCCTTGCAGCACTTCTAGCAGATCGCGGAGGCTTCACTTTCTCTCGGGATCCGAGAGGCAAACCGCGCATGCAAATGCGGGATGAGCAATGGCTGTCTGCTTGGATGATCGAGCATGCTTGCCTGAGCTTTGTTCACACTGATGATCCATGGAGCTTAGAAGAAACTTTGATCCGGACTGGACCAAGCCTGCCCTTGAACCTCAGCATGTCGCAGCACCCCTTCCGGAAAATACTATCGACAATGCGAAGTCGACTTGGTCGCGACGCCGAAGATAACCGAATGTGATACACGGGTGGAAAAGCGGGATCTATCGGCAGCGGAAAAGACCTTTTTCTGCCCCCGCTGATACCCAATCAAGCCGTCTGCCGACACGCGTTGGGCCAAGTGAATGACATCGCGCCGTATTTTTTCGAGTGAGGTAGTCCGAAAGACCGATATTGAATCCCCGTGTCGATCTTTTTGCCTGTGCCCCAGTTGATGCCGCGCGCTCCCATTCGTCGATTTCAACCAAACTGTCTGCGTGGTGGACACTGGCACAGAAGGGCAGGCTGGTCGTACCGGCGGTTGCCTGAGCCTGGTTTTCCATACCAGAGAAGGTGGCGCAGCGGTAGAAGTGCCGGTTACATCGAAGCGAAGATTACCGGGAAGAGGTGGATATTGGCCTTGCCCGACAGACAAAGCGAACACTTGCTCACAATTCCCACACGTATATTAATTCTGAGCAAGTGAACACCTTTCAGCGGGCTAGAAGGTCACACAAGCGACCAAACAGAATCCCTTCCATTTTTTGACTTTACGACACGCAGCGTGTCCGCCGCACGGCGCAGGGTGCTTTGGCTGATGCCCATGGCCTTTGCCAGCGAGTCAAGCGTGGCTTTTTTAATCGGTCCTTTCCGCAATTCGCTTTCCAGCCAAGTCGTTGCCGTATCCAGTTCCTTAGGTGGTCGACCCCGATCCGATTCTGGCGGTGCCAGAAGATCCTCAGCTGTCAGGTTTGGATCTGGCGGGTGCCAAATTAGATGGGGGTGCGATCGCGGGCCAGTGCTCTGCATTTCAAACACGATGGTGGGGCCAAGCTCGGAGTAATTCGCCTTCGCATGCGCAACGGCGCGTTTCTTAGGGTTGTCTGGGTGCGGTGCCAAGATGAGGCCGGAACGTACGCGAGCGGAGATCGAAATAGACCCGATCCCTTGGTGCATGACGTGATCGGCGCGAGATTTTCGCAGGTGACGCACGATAAGGATGGCTGTGTCGAATTCTTTGGCGAGTTGATCAATCTGCACCATGAAGTGCATAGTTTCTACCGCACTATTCCCATCGGCCCCGGATTTCATGAAAGCGAGGATGGGGTCGATTACTACTAGGATTGGCCTGTTGGTCGCGAGTTCCTGACGCAGAATATTAAGACCCCGTTCATCAAGCGAAAAAGGTTCCTCTTGGTATCGCACCTTTGAGGGATCGGCCCCGGCTTTTATAAGTCGCGGTTTCAAAACCCGAGAAACATCGTCCTCCGCCGACATGAAGAGCACGGTGCCCTTTTCAATTTCTGTGACAAAGGGCGGTGGCTTGCCAGTTGTCACGGCGGCCGCAATTGCACAGGTGAACGTTGATTTGCCTTGCCCCATGTTGCCGTCAAGAACGGTGACAGCGCCCTTCACGATGTACGGGTAGGCCAGAAATTGTGGCTCGGATTCTTCCACATCGTTTAGCCAGCCGAAGGCGGATTCGCTAGCGGTCTCATATCTCCCAATGCTGCTAGCGATGCCGTCCACCTCTCCTTTATCAAGTGGTGGGACGCAAGCGACGACATTGATTGCTTGCAACGCGCAAGCGATGGCTGTTTCTGAAAGTCCCCTGAACCTGAGGGAACCACCGATCTTAGTCAATTCGGTGTTGCGCCCACCTGCCTTGAATGCCGCCTCGCCGCCAAACTGCAAGGTGGCTTTTTCGGGACGGCCCAACATGTTGATGAAGGAAGTTGGCAAAGTAGCTACATCTAACTCGGTTTTCAGCCAACTATATTGCTTGCCGCTGTGGTGGTTACTTGGTGGGACGACGATGTAACCACTTTCTGAATCCTTGATGTCAATATTGGGAAGGGGCATTTTTTTTATAGGCAATGGGATGGGCAGCCGAAAATAGTGATGCTTCCCCCGGCCAGTTCGGACCGCCAGAGTCATGGGCAAGTTTAGTCCTTTGAACGTTTCCAATCCTTCCGGACCATCCACGTCAAGCACCACGATACCCTTGGGTAGAACGACCCCGAGGTTGGCTTTTGGATATTTCGTGAAAGCCCGGCGGATCATCAAAGTGCTGGTGGTCGCGCTGTTGTGACCTTTCGGGAAAATTGCGCCAATGGGGTGCTTACCGGGGTTTGGACATCTAGACTTTCCGCACGTGCATGCACCTGCCTCATCAATGCCGTGGAGTGCGATGACTTTGGCACCTTGATCCACCCACGCAAGGGCAGTCTTGATTGTCGAGGATGACTGCATGTCACCCTCAAAGAAAAATGCTTCTAGCATCCCTTTTCTCCTATTTTTTGGGTGATCAATACTCAGCGTAGTGCGTGTGGGTCCGCTCATCAGAGCGTTCTACAAGCCAGACTTCGATCTCGTGTGAGAACCAAGCAACCCTGGTGCCGGCCATCCTAATCCTGCGAGGGAAACGCCCACGGGCCTCCCAGCGGAGCAGAGTTGTATTGCTCACATGGATGCCAAGGCGCTTCAGGTCAGCGCGCGCAGCCAAGGTCTTTCGACCATCTTCAATTTTCATGTTGGACCTCCATTGGGTGAATGAAGGGGCGCCCCATGGCTCAACTTAGCATCAGCCAGCCATCAGTGCGTGGGACGAAAATTAGGGATTTTTGTCCCAGATTTTTTCGGACCCTACGCCAAGATCTTTGAGGAAATCCAAAACCGCGATGACCGTTCGTGTGTGGTGATCTTCGGGGTCAAAAAGGGACTCACGTTCAGCCATTTCACGATCGGTTAACGGATTTCTGGCTTTTCGGCGCACCCTATCTACCACTGCATCATCCGCTAGATTTTTGGTGCCACCGGCAAATAGCGCAAACTTTTTGGCTGCTTCGCGAAATTTCGTTGGCTCGCGCGCAAGCTCGGCATCCCATTCAAGTGTCTGGGCGAATGTATTGTGTTTTGGCAAAGCACGTCGCAAGCGATCGGTCTCTGGCTTTCTAATTTCATCTTGAACCTTGAATATTGCTAAATCGTCGAAGTTGGATGCTCGTCCACGCCCACGCTTTTCTCCGAAGAGTGCCATTCGGGCGTCGGCCAAGCGCTCTGCTTCGCTTGTTCGGTCAGGATGATCGTAAGCTCTGATTATGCTCAAAAGCAGCAAGTCAATGTGGAGTTTGCGCACTTTGGTCCGGGGAGTCGTCATCTTTAAACTTATCCAACTTCAATACCTCTTGGGACCATATTCCCAGAGCGTCGCGCTTCTCGTCAAGATACCCGTGCCGATTGTAGATTGCGGCCACACCCGAGATGATGCCACTCTTGTGGTTGAGCACCGCCTCGATCACGTGAGGTGCAACGCGTAACATTGCCATATTCGTTGCAACAGTTCGGCGAAGATCATGGACACGCCAGTCGGTGTCCGTGAGCTGAGCATGACGGTCAATCCGAGACTTTGCGCGACCGAACCCTGAAACTGCAGTGCGGCCTGTCGTTGTGAAAACATAGTCTGAGCGCAGAAAGCGTGGTGCGTTGCGAAGAATTTCGATTGCAGGAACAGATAAAGGTACGATGTGCGCCGACGAATTTTTGACCCGCTTGCCGGGCAAATTCCACAGATGATTATCAAGATCCAGCTCCGACCAACGCATCCCGGCGACCTCGGCCCTTCGCTGTCCAGTGAGGATCAAAAACTTGATGCAATCGCCGAATGGATAGCCGGATGCCGACGCTGCCATCCACACTGACCGCAGTTCATCAGACGACAGAACACGCTCCCGAGCTTCTTCTTTTACCGGCATGCGCAATCCTGTAAGCGGCGAGGCGACGATCAGCCCCCTGTCGACGGACCAGTTCATAACGGTCTTGATAGCGGCAGCCGCACGATTGGCACGAATGGGTGTGCCGTTCTCTACGATTTTGTCGAGTTGTGAGACGACATCTGCGCGCGTGATCGTATCTATAGGCCGGTCAAAGATTGCAGAGAATTTTCGTAATATGGCCGCCACGCGCTTCCAGTCACGGTTTCTTGGTTTTGAGTAAAGTGTGACGTAATCATCGATGACGGACGCAAGGTTTTTGACGTCTGGTTTCTTGACTCGCGCAGCAGAGTAAACGCCGGTCTCAATTTCCACCAGCATCTTGCGCCCCGCCAGCCGGGCATCAGCAAGCGACAGCAACGGGTAGGCTCCAACGCGAATGCGGCGCATCCGACCATCAACTCGCTTGAGGATATACCACACTTTTTTCCCGGAATTGGACACCCGGATCAGCAAACCGGGCAAGTTTTCATCTCGGACATCATAACGCTTGCCCTCCTTGATCGCGAGGTTTTCAACGGTTCTGGCTGTCAATCTGAGCTTCATGCAGAAAGCATAAGAAAATCTTATCACCGCGTCAGCGTATACCTTGAAGGAGATTGCAACAAAACTGGATGCGATGGTCACGGTCAGTCAGGCGGACATAGCGTCGCGACCCGATACACCCACATTCAAGCGTTCCGGCGACCTGAGACGACGATTGGAGAATAAAACGCTTGATCAGCCGGAACAATCCGGCGACCTTGACATCAAGCGCCAGACCACTTGGGGAATGTCCGCTCATGCTGTCATGGTACTCGTTAAATACATCGACAAAAATGGAGGGGTTTCTTTGGCACGTTTGCGAGTCACGTTCGTCATCGCTGCCCTCTTTCTTGCTTCGCCTGCGATGGCCGAAGATGGAGTGTGGAAGTCGGGAACGCATCAGGGCGTCCGAGAGGCAAGTGTATCGATGGGTGCGGGCAACTGGATTCTCGTGAGTTGTCCTCTGTCGTGGGGTGGTGGTTCGGTTTTCTTTACGGTCGGTGCCTCAGTAAAATATAACGGAAATGTCCTAATTACATTCAACGGTGACGAGCCGTTTTCACTTGGCCTGACGGACAGCTTTTTCGGCTCCGGTACTATGGCTGAACTAAGCGGCTACAATCGCCTGATAGCGGGGATGAAAGCGCATTCATGGATCAACGTTCGACTCGCGGATGGACGCAATACCACATTCCCACTCAGAGGGTCGTCCGCTGCAATAGGCGATTGTCCTGCAGAGATCGGACGAAAGCTCTAGACCCCGGTTTCCTTGCCAGCAACTAGACCAAGAACGAACCGCGGCCGCGACAAGCAGGATCCAGTTTCGCCCGCACTCTGTCTCGCCAAGCCAGCAGGTCGAGCGGCCTGCCCCATGCTTCACAGATTATCACAATCGGCAGGAGCAATCCCAATTGGCCTAGTTGCTTGGCAGCGTTTAGCCAGAAGCTCTCATGATCCAGCAACGAGACCGTCTGCATATGCAATTTAGCGGTACATTCCTGTGCCTGAATAGTGTGCTGAACCCGCTACTGCGCCTGAATTCAGGCTCACAATTTTGGCATGCATTTGTCCGTCCGAACTTGGGGGAATTGATATTGTTGATGTTCACGTGATCGCGGTCGTGAGATGCGGTTGTATGCTCAGCAACTGAGCTCTTTGAATTCGTAAAGCGTTGGTCCGACCATTGCATTACGTCAGGTTCAATATCTCTAACGAAAAATAACACTAATCATCTGAAAACATGGAGGAGCACTTTCTAATAGTCCTCTGCTAGGCGCAATTTGGTAGCAAATCGTCTCCGTACAGCAAGTGTGCTTTTTGCGGACAGCCCCACAACCTTTTATGTCGTGTTCCTTCTACAGCTTTTCACCAGTGCTCTCTTCATGCCACTTGCGAATTCTAATGCACAGAAGGCCGATCAGCGGTGCTTCAAACAATATGGCTTCCTCCCCATCCGGAGTGAACGAAGGCGTGTCATACTGGTCCATCGCCCAAGTACCGATGAGTTCACCATCACGGGTCACTACAGAGCCATCATTACAGAGATTGATCGGATACACCAAGGGCCCACTGCACGGAACGCCGTAGCGACGCCAAACTTCCGTAACATCGTCCCCTGTAAGCTGGGCGGGTGGGTCCATTGGCGGCAGTACAGGTTTCGGCTCACGTTTTCCGGTCTTCATCCTCTGTTTGGCCAGACGCCATGGAGGAGAGAGATTTGCAGCCGCGCGCTCTATCTGCCGACCGAAATTCTCCGTGTCGAAAGCTCCGCCTGTGCCCACTTGATCCTGGAAGACTGCAGCGAAGCCGATAAGTTCGGGCATTCGGCCTTCACTTGCAGGGATGCTGGGGATTGACGTGTTAAACTTGGGGGCGAGAGCGCGAATGGCCGTACTTTCCCTTTCGTGCATCTCATCGGGTGGGCAGGGTGCCAGTGCCAGAGACCACGGCAAAGACACGTCAGGAACACGGTGGTAGTAGCGGCCTAAACTATCAATAGGACGTTCCGTCAGGTCCCATGACTGTCCTACATAGACGATCTCATCAGCGCAGCCGATCAGATAGATACCGCTTGTAAGTCCGATATCAGCGTAAAGGGTGTTCAGATGTCGGCTTGGGTTGCGCACGAAGACCTGCCGTCTCCACGCCACGAATTGCTTGTGTCTGGTCAGCATTGTTTCTAGTCCACAAAGCAAATGGTGACACTGTTCTAGACCTCGCTTGTATGCCAGATCGAATTGTTCCGGTCGATAGTGAGCACAATTTTGATGTTGAGATTGCCATAGTTCACGAACTGATCTCAAGCAGAAATTGGTGCCCGCTAGGCTTTTATAAACCAGATTAACTGTCTTGGCACCGAATTTTCTACTTATATTTCATGCTTAGAGAACGGCGGCAAGGTTGCCGGCGTAGCTGAGTGTTTCGGCGGATCGGTGCCGGCTTGGGTGTCATATGGGTATTTTTCTATGCACGCTTAGATGGCATGCATTGGATCAAGCTGAAACAGAATGCGGAAGAAAATTGTCAGCAGATCAATAACTTGAGGAGGCACTGAAGCAGCATGCAACGGTTTGCGGAGGTTCAGCGGCTGATTGAAAATCCGCGTGTCGGCGGTTCAATTCCGTCTCCGGGCACCATAATATCTGATATTTTACAATTAAAACAATTGTTTAAGTTTTTTAATTATTTTCCCATCCCCCTCGCTATCCACCTTATCGGCATTGCTAACTCTGAGATTGGCTCAAAAATGCGCCGATGAAGTGCTGACGGATAGGGGGATGTATGGGATGAAACGTTTCGGCATCCTGCCCCGATAATTTTCAACTCGCATTCACCAGATTATCCACTGTTTTCGGTGTCGTGGCCATGGTATTTCATATACAAATCATCGTGTTGATGATTTCGGGGGACGTGTTTCATGGATCACCCAGACAGTGTGGGTTTGCAGTAAGCAGATCAGGTGGATTTTGAGCCTTGCGTGCGGCTGGAATTTCGCTGCACGCAGCCCAGTTAGGACGGCGGCGTGTTGGTGATGCGCGGGCTGTATGACGCGCTCGGGTTCACGGCCCGATCCGCCGCGCTTTGACGTGCCCGGCATTAAAATCAACGGCAACTGGATACAGATCGTGATGAACGCGCTGGGCTTGGGGTCGCTGCAGGCCGGGATCGCGAGGTTGAAGAGGTGACCAATTGAGCTGCTCCCCATCGATTGGACAGTTTCCGGGGTGATTTAAGCTACTGCCTGCACCTGCTGATCGGTTTCTATTGTGTTGAAGTAGACCACGGCGGGCGGTTGACCGCCATGGGCGGCATGGGGCCGCTGGTGGTTGTAGAAAGTGATCCAGCGTCCGACTCCGGCCTTGGCTTGGGACCCGGTTTCCCAGGCGTACAGGTAGACGCATTCGTATTTCAGGGATCGCCATAGGCGTTCGATGAAGATGTTGTCGAGATAGCGGGCTTTGCCGTCCATGGAGATCTTGGTCGTTGCACGCTTCAACCGGTCGGTCCAGTCGAAGGATGTGAACTGCGACCCCTGGTCGGTGTTCATGAACTCGGGCGGGCCGAACTTAAGGATGGCCTCGTTCAGCGCTTCAACGCAGAATTCGGCTTCCAGCGTGTTGGAGATGCGCCAGGCCAACACCTTGCGGGTGAACCAGTCCATGATGGCGACCAGATACAGAATGCCTTTGCGCATCGGCAAATAGGTGATGTCGGCGCACCAGACCTGA
>JANOFE010000054.1:0-5285 GCA_031413495.1 Pseudorhodobacter sp.
CGGCTGGACCATCCTTGCCAGCCTTGCCCTTTGCGCGCCATTGGTGGCCTGGCGCGTCGATGCAATTGGCCCCCTCCCGATGCCGGTGTTCTGGCTGGAAAGCCTTGCCATCTGGGCCTTTGGCGTGTCTTGGCTGGTCAAAGGCGACGCGATTGATGGGCTGATCAGCATTTTGCACCGCGACAAACTCGGCCCCAAACCCGGCGACACTGGGCATAATAACAGCGCGTCTTAGGGCAAACTGCGGTTGCGCCAAACTGCCGGACCTAGGTGCTGGCGATATCGCGATGCCCCGGACCGATTTGAAAACTCTGCGGGGCAGAGTTTTTCGGTCCGTTGTTCAAAAGGCGGGACGCCGTTGAACAAGGGATGCGGGGCAGCAAACCGATGTTGGTAAATCGGGGCGTGATTGCCCGGGTAGGTGCGCGACCCGCGCGCCTGCCCCCGGCGGGCAGTCGCGGCCCGATTTGACGCGTGTCAAATCGGGCAACAGACCCTGATGTGTGTCAGAACTTCTCCCGCACAAATGGCTGTCTGGCAAACCTATGGTATCCACCTGTGCCTCAAACCAAATCCTTGCTCATATACACCGTAACCCCACCTTTGAACGGCTCTGTCCGGGTTACGCGGTAGCCAAACGATTGATAAAACGCCACATTCCCTGGCATCTCCTGCGCCGTTAACAGACGCATTTCAGCCAAACCCAACCCTCGCGCCAGCACCTCGGCATGGGCCAACAACTGCCGCCCCAACCCCAGCCCCTGATGGCCGGGGGCGACGGCAAGGTTTTCAATGAACACATGATCGGGATGCACGATCATCTCAACCAACGCTGCCATTTGCCCGCCCACATAGACCAGATCAACCTCATGCTCGCGCACCGCCAGATCATAATCCGCCAGCATCGGCATCGGCTCGCGCCCCATCACCGGCACCCATTTGGCATAAGCATCCCGCACCAACTGCCGCACGGCAGGCACGTCAGATGGGATGGCACGGCGAATTTGGAGCGTAGGAATGGTCATATCAGGGGCTATTTTTTCTGATTTAGGATGGGTGAAGCCAAAATCATACTTGTAAAAACTCTACTGTAGTATTGCCAATCCATGTCGGTCTCATCCACCCTTAACTTGCCTACGCAAACATCTCGACCGCAGAACCCAAAAACCCTCTGATGTGCTGATCTAAGGGTTTAATAGGGTCGCTTAACCCGCGCCAATTGGCTCATACAATCCTGGCGGAGGTTAGAATTGACCCGCAGTTCAGCCCGCTGGTCAACTAGTCGACCCAACTGTGCTGCCGGAACTGCTTTGGGGTTTTCTGCAATCGCGCTCGGAACGCCCGCGTCAAATGCGGTTGATCCGAAAACCCGGTGTCGATTGCGACTTGTGCAATCGGCATATTCGTTGTGGACAAAAGCTTTACGGCATGACGCAGACGACGGTCGATGACATAGGAATATGGCGTAGCCCCAGTGTGTTTCTGGAAGCGCGTCGTAAGTTGCGTCAAACTTAGCCCTGACGCTTGGCCGATATCTGTTAGGGAAATATCGTCGGAAAACGTAGTCTCGATAAAATCGATCGCCCGCTTCACCCGTGGATCAACACCGCCTTCCGCCTCGGGAGGCGGCATTGCAACCGACCAATGCGAAAAAGCGATCTCCAGCGTCAGTAAACGCATCGTCGATTCAGCAAACAGGCGCCCCCGCCTTTCGTTTGGGTCTACTTCACGGCTAAGCATCGTGGCGAGATTGGCGAGGACCGGTCGCTGTGTATAGTGACTTGGTACCAGGTGGCCCAGCGCATACTTGTCCTTATCAAACTCTGGATGATAGGCCGAGAACGCGGCAGAATCAAACTCAAGCGTTATATTCTGCTGACCTTCATCTTTCACTGTCCAAGCTAATTGAACTTCAATTCCGGGTGGCAGCAGGCAAACATCACCTCTCTCTGTTGGTGCTTCATCAAGAGTGCCGTCCATGCGTGTTAGGTGTTGTAAAGTTCCTGAAAGATCAACAACCAACCCATTCCTGTTGGTCGCGGTGAATGTCACATCACTGGACATTTCCGACAGTAATCCAACGCGAAAATAGTCTCCCTCATACTTGCGAAAGGCTATTTCTGGATCGAAATCATGATATTCCTGCAATGACTTAAATCGTTTGTGCATGCCTTCACCCCACTGATTGCAGTGAAAAATTATGCAAAAACACGCGTTCTTTAAAGCCGTTGCACAACAGTGTGATACATTGCAGGTTGTGGGGTAACGGACGTGTGACATGCGTTCAAAAAAGTATTCACGTCAGCGTGAATAAAGAAATGGCGCGAGCAAGCTCTTTTCCCAAAATTCATTGTTTTCTTGGTCGTCGACTTTGTAACGATAGTCTCAAAAACATCGTACTACGCAAAAGTGAAAGAGTGTAACATTTCAGAAAGGCAGAAAAACCAACCCCTTCAGATACATGGTTGGTGCGTTCTCTGTAACAACTTCGCCAGGAAACTGCTTTTTGAAAATGAAAAACCCCCAACTCGATCAGAGTTGGGGGAAATACGATATCAGAAATAAATCAAGAACGACGCGATGGCCTTTAGCGTCTTAGTGCAGCCTCGATTGCCGCCTTTTTGTCAGCTTCGTTGTTTGAACCTGTCATGGCGCCGTTAATCTCTGCCAACTGGCTCAGAGTCAACGTCATCACGTCGAACTCGATACCATACTTCATAAGCGCACGTTCAGCAGATGTCTCCAGCATAGAGAGGCCCGCACTCATTTCCATTACGTCTTTGTCTTGTGCAATCGCAGCTGTCGTTGACAGTGCAAGAAGCGTAGCCAAAATAATCGAACGCATTGATAGTCCTTTCAGATTTCATTGTCAGAAGTTAAACTAGCATCGACAACGGGCGATCAAAAAATTGTACTCGAATACACAATTCTCTACACCACAATGACACCGTCAAATCGAACACTCGACTAACGCATTCAATGTGCATCGAATCACGACCACTGTTCAGCTTAGGAAGAGTCGCAGAATAGGGGGGCATGTTATTGTTGAATATACCCGGTATATTGAAGAATACCGCGAAAATCGACCCCCGCCGGTTACCCGCAACCACCGGCGCTCCTCATCTGTACAGAGAGGTTGATTGTTGAAAGCAAGCATAGGGTGGCTGAAACCAACGCGGATTTGTCAATCATTTGAAAATGCCAAGGGAAGAACGTCGGCTTCACTCACCCTAAGGCGCGCCAGCGGACTTACTCATTAATATCCTTATCCCACAACTTCACGTCCCCGCCGCGTGCGCCAAACATCCGGCGCAGCAAGAACCAAGCCGCCAGCGACGCGAGCGCAAAGGCCAGCACCAAAAGCGGTACATTCGCCCCCAGCACCCCAATGCCAACCAGCACTCCCGTGATCACCGCCCCAATGGCGAAGCCCAAGAATATGAACCCCGGCAGCAGCACCTCAATCACGCCAAGCGCGAAGCCTGCAACCACCCAAACCCACCATGTGGCCCACATCACACACGCCCCTTCAGCATCTTGAACGCATCACCAAACGCATCCAGCGCCTGAGCCGGTACGATGATCATCTGCTTGCCAGACCCTTGGCCAACTGCCGTCAACGCCTCTACCTGCTTCAGCGCCACTTGGTATTGCGCGGCCTCGATCCCGTTCGCCTTGATAGCTTCCGCAATCACACCCGTCGCATAGGCCTCAGCATCCGCCAGAATACGCCGCGCCTTGGATTCCTGTTCTGCCGCGTACAATTCTGCGTCGGCGTTCAATTCCACCGCCCGCTTCTTGCCCTCGGCCTCCGTCACCTGCGCCCGCCGCGCCCGCTCTGCGTTCAGCTGCTGCAACATCGCCGTCCGTGTGGCTTCATCCAGATTAACATCCAGAATCTCCGCCCGCGTCACCTCGATGCCCCAGTCATCGACCAGAAGCCGCACCTGTTCGCGGATATTTGCCGCCACTTCCGCCCGGTTCGATTGCACCTGATCCAGCTCCATCTTGCCGATCTGCCCGCGCACAATCCCCGCCACCGTCGTCGCAATCGCCGCATCCACATCGCGGATCCGGTACACCGTCTTTTCCGGCTCGGTAATCCGGTAAAACACGCTCGTCTCCACCTTCACCAGCACGTTATCGGTGGTAATCGCGTCCTGCTGCGCCGTCGGCAACTGCCGCTCCAGGATCGAGATTTTATGCGCAATCCGGTCCAGAAACGGCACCACAAAGTTGATCCCCGGCCCCAATACCGACCGCAACCGGCCAAACCGCTCCACTACATGCTTTTCCGATTGCGGCACAATCCGCACCCCCAAAAGAATGCAAACGATAATGAAGGCCGCAATCACCAAGTAAACGAGATTGGCACCCAAAAACTGCCCGATATCCATCAAAATTCCCCATCCAATACCAGCCTGAAGCGGCCCCGCCCCAGATGTGCCCCGAACGCCCCCTCAAATCAACCCCGCACGCCCCGTTAACCACGCGCACACCCGCCCCGGCCACCCTCAGCCAATCCCTGAAAGGCCGCACTATGCCCCAAATCCCCACCACCCAGATCGACGCCGAAGCCCTCCCCCGCGACCGCACCCACCTAGACGATACCGCGCTCACAGAACTCCGCCTTTCCATCGCCACCCACGGCCAGCGCACCCCCGTTGAGGTTTTCCCCACCGAAAACGGCTATGCCCTCATCTCCGGCTTCCGCCGCCTCACCGCCGTCCGCGCCCTGCACCAACTCACCCAAAACCCAGCTTACACGACCATCACCGCCACCATCCTGCACCCCAAATCCATCGCAGACGCCCTCACCCTGATGGTGGAGGAAAACGATATCCGCGCCGACCTCTCGCCATGGGAAAAGGGTCGCATCGCCGTCGCCGCCCGCAACGAGGGCCATTTCCCCACAATCGACGCTGCCGTAGCATGCCTCTACCCCGTTGCTGACAGAATGCGCCGCTCCCGCCTGCGCGCATTGGCGCTGATAGTCGATGAACTCGACGGCCACCTCACCGCACCCGAAACCCTAAGCCTGCGCCAATCCCTCCGCCTCGCCGCCGCCCTGCGCGCTGGCTTCACCGACCTGATCCGCGTAGCCCTAGACCAATCCCAACCCAAAACGCCCGAGGGCAACTGGACCCTCCTCCTCCCCATCCTGGACGAGGCCGAACAATCCCTGAAAGACCCCACCCCCTACCGCCCCGGCCGCCCCCGCCGCATCCTCACCCCCCGCCGAGGCCTGACTGTCCGCCGCGAACTGGCCCCCGAAGGCTGGGTGC
>JANOFE010000055.1:0-29970 GCA_031413495.1 Pseudorhodobacter sp.
CCGCGATTTCGGCAAGGGGCACATCTTCGGCATGAAGCTGGCCGTCGCGGTACAGGAAATGGTCCATCGGCCTTAGGCTTTCGCTTGCTGTGCGGACAGGCGGGGGCCAGCCCCCGAACACCCGGGATATTTGTGAACAGATGAAAAGTCGGGTTGCGTCATGTGACGGGCTTGGTGCGCAAGAACAGGTACAGCGGTAGGCCGCAGCTGACGCCAATGCCAAAGGTGGCGGGAATGGCGATCAGGGCCAGCCAGTTTTTGCGCACGCGGACCTCAGCGATGATCCAGACGGTCAGGGTGATGGCGGCGATGGTCAGATCCCATGTCAGCCCGGTGGTTGAGGCGTTGACATACCACGCGTCTATCAGGCCGCTAAGGCCGGTTCCGGTTTCCCGCATGTGGCGCAAAAACCATGTCATTGGGTGGATGGTGCCCCAGATGGCAAGCGCCAGATACAGCATCCGCAGCGGCGACATCACAGCGATGCCCCGACGTTGACGCGGCCCACTTTGCCGCTGACCGTGGGCGAGACGGAGACCCCACCGGGGCCAAAGCCAAGGCCTATGCCAAGGGTGGGGCCAGTATCGCAGGCGGACAGTGTGAAGGCGGTGACAAGAAGTACGGCAAAAGCACGCATCATGCCAATAGCCTGGCCTGAACATCACCCGATACGGAAACGCCTGATTTGGCTGTGGGGGGCGTGGGTTCGCCATCAGCGCCGCAGGCGGCAAGTGCAAAAAGGGCGGCAAAGGCAATCAGGGTTTTCATCACAACTCCTTTGTCCAACGGGCGATTTGGGCGCGTACCTGCGCAGGCGCAGTGCCACCATAAGACATACGGCTTTGCACTGAATTTTCTACCCCCAACACACCGAACACATCTGCCGTTATGCCGGGATGAACCGATTGCATATCGGCCAGGGTCAGGTCGGGCAGATCGCAGGCTTTGCTTTCGGCCAACGCCACCAATGTGCCCGTCACATGATGCGCATCGCGGAATGGCAGGCCAAGGCTGCGCACCAGCCAATCGGCAAGGTCGGTGGCGGTGGAAAAGCCTGATCCGGCAGCGGCTGCAAGATTGGCGGTTTGCGCCGTCATGTCTGCCACCATGCCTGTCATGGCGGCCAAGGCCAGCATCAATGTATCGGCGGCATCAAAGGTTTGTTCTTTGTCTTCCTGCATGTCCTTGGAATAGGTCAGCGGCAGGCCCTTCATGATGGTGAACAGCGCCACGGTTGCCCCCAGAATGCGGCCCAGTTTGGCGCGCAGCAGTTCGGCGGCATCGGGGTTTTTCTTTTGTGGCATGATGGAGCTGCCGGTTGTCCATTTATCCGACAGTTTGACGAACCGGAATTGGGCCGAGGACCAGATCACCAATTCCTCGGCGAACCGCGACAGGTGCATGGCGCAGATGCTGGCGGCGGACAGGAATTCGAGTGCGAAATCGCGGTCGGACACAGAATCCAGCGAATTGGCGGTGGGGCGGTCAAAGCCTAGCGCTTTGGCGGTCATCTCGCGGTCTATCGGGAAGGACGTGCCTGCCAATGCTGCAGCACCCAGCGGGCATTCGTTCATCCGTTTACGGGCGTCGGCAAAACGCGACCGATCCCGCGCCAGCATTTCGACATAGGCCATCATATGGTGGCCCCAAGTGACGGGTTGCGCTGTTTGCAGATGGGTGAAGCCGGGCATCACCCAGTCTGCGCCTGCAGCGGCCTGTGCCAGAAAGGCGCGCATCAGTGCCTCGATCCCCGATACAGCCGCATCACATTGATCACGCACCCAGAGCCGGAAGTCCACCGCCACCTGATCATTGCGCGACCGTGCGGTGTGAAGGCGGCCCGCAGGTTCGCCGATAATATCCTTCAACCGCGCCTCGACATTCATATGAATGTCTTCCAGATCGACGGAGAACTGGAACTTTCCTGTTTCAATCTCTGACAACACCGTGAGCAGGCCTTCCCCGATGGCCTCTGCGTCCTTATTGGTCAGAATACCCGCTGCGGCCAACATCGCCGCATGGGCGCGAGAGCCTGCGATGTCTTGTGCGTAAAGCCGCCTGTCAAACCCGATGGACGCGTTGATTGCCTGCATGATCGCATCCGGCCCCGCGTTGAATCGCCCGCCCCACATCTGGTTGGCCGTGGGGGCGGGTTTTGTGTGATCGGTCATGCTGCCCTCGGAGGGATAATGCTGCGGAAATTGGTTGTCGTTCTCTACACGTCCTTGTTGCTTGGTGCAAACGCTGGCCATGCCGATGTGGCTGCTGCGGATGCAGCGCGCGCGGGCGATATCCGTAAGCTGGCGTTTCACGCAAGCCCGGTAGATTTGCCCGAAATTGGATTGGTCGATGAAACCGAGGCACCGCGTCTGTTGGCCGAGTTTAACGGGCAATGGGTGGTTTTGAATTTCTGGGCCACCTGGTGCGCGCCTTGCCGCAAGGAAATGCCATCGCTGCAAGCGCTGGATAGCGCGATGGGGGATGATTTCGCAGTCGTGACTGTGGCGACAGGGCGCAATTCAGTGGAAGGGATCGACACGTTTTTTGCCGAGGCGGGGATCACCAGTTTGCCCAAACTGCGCGATCCGAAATCGGAACTTGCCCGCAACATGGGCGTTCTGGGCCTGCCTTTGACGGTGATCCTGAACCCCGAGGGGCAGGAAGTGGCACGGTTGATTGGCGATGCAGATTGGAACAGCCCGGATGCAAAGGCGATGTTGACGGCGCTTATGGCACCTTAGCGTGTTGCCAACGCAGCCACGCGGGCGTGGGATGGGCAGTGGATCATGTGATCGTTGACCATGCCCGTGGCCTGCATGAAGGCATATACAATCGTGGGTCCGCAGAATTTGAAGCCTTCGGCCTTTAGCGCCTTTGACATGGCGCGTGAGGTTTCGGTTTCGGTTGGCACGTCAGCCATAGATTTGGGGTGGTTCTGCACGGTCGCGCCACCCACAAAATTCCACAGATAGTTTGAAAATCCGATCCGCGACTCGATCCGCAGATAGGCTTTGGCAGAAGCTATCGTGCCTTCAATCTTGCCGCGATGGCGCACGATGCCGGGGTCGGCCAGCAGGCGCAGCACATCATCCTCGCCCCAACTCGCAATAATTTCGGGATGAAAGCCCTGAAAAGCACTGCGAAAAGCCTCACGCTTTCGCAAAATGGTGATCCAGGACAGGCCCGCCTGAAAACCATCAAGGATCAGCTTTTCCCACAAAGCGCGGCCATCCCATTCTGGCACGCCCCAATCGGTATCATGATAGGCCACATACAATGGGTCGGTCCCGCACCACGCGCACCGTGACAATTCCGGCGGATGATCCATGGGTTTTCCCTTCGCGCTTAGATTGATAAAAATTAGAACAAAATGCGAATCTTTACCAAGGATTTACCCTTGTGGCCGCACGGTGTCTACAAAGGGATTGGCCTGTGGGGGCAGGCTTTTGGCAGAGGGTCGCATGATACCAGACGGTCAGATCAATCGGCACAAACCGCGCATGGATGATCGGGCGTCCATGGCCAGCCCTCTGGGTGCTGCCATTTCGCAGGCAGACCGGGACACCCTTGCCATGGTGCGGTCTGCGCTGGAAACGGGGCGCTTGCGGCTGGCTTATCAACCGGTGGTGCTGGGATCTGATCCGCAAAAGATAGCCTTTCATGAAGGGCTGATCCGCGTGCTGGAACCATCCGGGCGCATTATCCCTGCGCGTGATTTCGTCACTGTGGTGGAAGATACTGAAATGGGGCGGCTTATTGACTGTGCGGCGCTCGACATGGGGTTGTCGGCCTTGCACCATCACCCCGCATTGCGGCTGTCCGTCAACATGTCAGCCCGGTCTATCGGGTATCCGCAATGGATGCGCACTTTGAAACGGGGGCTGAACGCGTCGCCAACCATTGGGGAGCGGCTGATTTTAGAAATTACCGAAAGTTCCGCCATGCAGGTGCCGGAACTGGTGATCGCTTTTATGGATCAACTGCAAGATCAAGGGGTTGCCTTTGCGTTGGATGATTTCGGTGCGGGCATGACGGCGTTTCGCTATTTCAAGGATTTCCAGTTTGATATCGTCAAAATTGACGGCCAGTTTATTCGCGGCATTCATGCTGATGCGGACAATCAGGTGCTGACGCAGGCGTTGGCCTCGATCGGGCGGCACTTTGATATGGTGGTGGTGGCAGAACAGGTGGAAGAGGTAGCAGATGCCGAATGGCTGCGCGCCAAAGGGATTGATTGCCTGCAGGGCTACCTGTTTGGTGCGCCATCGGTGAAACCCGATTGGTTGAAAACCCCCAAGCGCAAAGCGGGCTGACCCCGCATCTTTGCATGGCGGCTCTGCCAAGTAACAATCTTGCGCTTGACCTCTTTCCCGCTTAGGCCATGGTTCAAAGCGGCAGCATTTTGGCCGCCCGTTCGGCCTATGGGAGAGGATAAAGCATGACCAATGTCGTAATCGTATCGGCGGCCCGCACCGCTGTTGGCAGTTTCAACGGCGCTTTCGCCAATACCCCGGCGCATGAACTTGGTGCCGCCGTGATCAAAGCGGTCGTCGCCCGCGCAGGGATTGACGCGGCGGATGTGTCTGAAACCATCCTCGGCCAAGTCTTGACCGCGGGGCAGGGCCAAAACCCGGCCCGGCAAGCGCATATCAATGCAGGCCTGCCAGCGGAATCGTCTGCATGGTCGATCAATCAGGTCTGTGGGTCGGGCCTGCGCGCGGTGGCTTTGGGCGCGCAACACATCCAGCTTGGCGATAGTGCCATTGTCGTGGCCGGTGGCCAGGAAAGCATGAGCCTGTCGCCCCACGTGGCGCATCTGCGTGCGGGGCAAAAGATGGGCGATATGAAGTTCATCGATTCGATGATCAAAGACGGCCTGTGGGATGCCTTTAATGGCTATCACATGGGCCAGACGGCGGAAAACGTGGCGAACCAGTGGCAGATCAGCCGCGAAATGCAGGATACGTTTGCGGTAGCCAGCCAGAACAAGGCCGAAGCCGCGCAGAAGGCGGGTAAGTTCGTTGATGAAATCGTGCCGTTTATCATTTCTACCCGCAAGGGCGACGTGACGGTCGATGCCGATGAATACATCCGCCACGGGGCGACGATGGAGGCGATGGCAAAACTGAAGCCCGCGTTTACCAAGGATGGCTCGGTTACCGCCGCCAATGCCAGCGGCTTGAACGACGGTGCCGCAATGGTGCTGTTGATGTCTGCGGATGAGGCGGCAAAGCGCGGCCTGACCCCGCTTGCGCGGATCGCGTCTTATGCAACTGCTGGCCTTGATCCGTCGATCATGGGGGTTGGCCCGATCCACGCCAGCCGCAAAGCGCTGCTGAAAGCTGGCTGGAAAGCCGCTGATCTTGATCTGGTTGAGGCGAATGAGGCGTTTGCCGCCCAAGCCTGCGCTGTGAACAAAGATATGGGCTGGAACCCGGAATTGGTGAATGTGAATGGGGGTGCTATTGCCATCGGGCACCCGATTGGTGCGTCAGGCGCGCGGATTCTGAATACGCTGATTTTCGAGATGGGTCGTCGGGGTGCCAAAAAGGGCCTCGCCACCCTGTGCATCGGCGGCGGCATGGGCGTTGCCATGTGTATTGAGCGTGCGTGAAGCATTTCCAGCATAAGTGGACACCGATTATGCGTTTCGGAAATGCGGCAAAACAAAAACTTAGATCGGCTGAGCCGATCTAAGTTTCGCTGCACTGCAGAATGGGCACGCAATAATATTGCGCGCCCATATCTGTTTGGATAACACTATTTCAAGAATTGAATTTCCAGGGAGGAATCATGTCGAAAGTTGCTTTGGTGACAGGCGGATCACGTGGGATTGGTGCTGCGATTTCAGTGGCCCTAAAGGCCGCAGGTTATACCGTTGCCGCAAATTATGCGGGCAATGATGAGGCGGCGGCAAAGTTCACTGCGGAAACCGGGATCAAAGCCTATAAATGGTCGGTCGCCGATTATGACGCTTGTGCTGCAGGTATCGCGCAGGTCGAAGCGGATCTTGGCCCCATCGCCGTGTTGATCAACAACGCAGGCATCACCCGCGATGCGATGTTCCACAAAATGACGCCCGGCATGTGGAAAGAGGTGATGGATACCAACCTGTCGGGCCTGTTCAACATGACGCATCCGTTGTGGTCGGGTATGCGCGACCGCAAATTTGGCCGGGTGATCAACATATCCTCGATCAACGGGCAAAAGGGGCAGGCGGGACAGGTGAATTATTCCGCCGCCAAATCCGGCGATCTGGGCTTTACCAAAGCGTTGGCCCAAGAAGGCGCGCGGGCGGGCATCACCGTGAACGCGATTTGCCCCGGCTATATCGGCACCGAAATGGTGCGCGCGATTGATGAGAAAGTGCTGAATGAACGCATCATTCCTCAAATCCCGGTGGGGCGTTTGGGCGAACCGGATGAGATTGCCCGGATTGCGGTGTTCTTGGCATCGGATGATGCGGGATTTATCACGGGATCGACGATTTCTGCCAATGGTGGACAATTCGTGGTCTGATCACATCGGCGCTCCGATCATGGAGCGCCGAAAAATTTTCGTAAAATTTTTGGCAAAATCCTTCGAAGGATTTTTGGTCCTTTGGAGCCGCTTATGACCCGCAATCGTGCGACTATGATTGGTTGCTCGGCAATCCTGCTATGGTCACTGCTGGCGCTGTTCACCGTTGGCTCTGCCCCCGTTCCGCCATTTCTGCTGAACACCCTGTGCTTTGGTATTGGCGGCGTGCTTGGCCTGATCTGGGTTTGGCGCGGTGCCGGATTTGGCGTGTTGCGCGGCGTGTCGTGGCGGGTCTATGCCTTTGGCACGGCGGGGCTTTTCGGCTATCATTTTCTTTATTTCTCGGCGCTGCGCATGGCCCCTGCGGCAGAGGCGGGCTTGATTGCCTATCTTTGGCCGCTGCTGATTGTGCTGATGTCAGGCTTGCTGCCGGGGGAAAAGCTGCGGCCTTTGCACATAGTTGGCGCTTTCGTGGCCTTTGCCGGGGCGGCATTGATCGTGCTGCGGGGGGCTGCGGGTTTGCAACTTGATGCCTTGCCTGGCCTGGCACTGGCGTTTGTTTGCGCCGTTACATGGGCGGTCTATTCCATTTTGTCCCGGCGGTTGGGCGATGTTCCGACAGAGACTGTGGTGATTTTCTGCCTCGCGACCGCGGCGCTTTCCGGGGTGGCACATCTTGCGCTGGAACAAACCATTTGGCCCGCCAGCACATGGGGTTGGCTGTCTATTGTTGCGCTTGGCATCGGCCCGGTCGGCCTTGCGTTTTTCACATGGGACATCGGCATGAAACGCGGCGATATACAGCTTTTGGGTGTTGCGTCTTACGCCGCACCCTTACTGTCTACCCTCGCCTTGGTGGCTACGGGCATCACAAGGGCATCACCCACCATTCTTGTCGCGGCAGGTCTGATTGCCGGGGGTGCGGCGCTGGCGGCCCGGGCAAGTCGCGGGGAGCAGGCCAGCGCCGATAAGATCACGCCTGCGACAGGCGCGTGATTTCTTCCTTGATTTTCAGCTTTTGCTTTTTCATCTCGCCAATTTTCAGGGCATCTGTGGCGGGGCTGCGCTGGGCCTTGTCAACGATTTCCGAAAGAGTCTCATGCTTGCGGCGCAGTTCCTGCAGATGCGAAGCGATGGTCATATCCGTCCTCCTGTGATTGGGTCCAATTTAGCCAGTGCACCACAAGATTTGAGTCGTGTCACCAAATCTTGCACCTAGGGTTGTAAGAATTGGCAAAAATTTACCTAAACTCTGCGGTCAGATCCCCACCGTCGCGCAAAATCCCTTTGGCAACAGGGGTATAGCTATCACGGTCCGTATCATGCGCGGCACCGCCATGTAACACAAAGGGTGCCAACAGCCGAAACGCCCGCCGCCCGCCTTTTCTGGCTTGCAAGATTACGCGCAAACCCGGCTGTCCGGCGCGTGCCACAAGCGGCAAAACCGCCAGCGAACCCAGCTTTCCCGTGCAGGCCGCCAAGGCTTCTGGCAAACAGTCGGCAGCCATAATTAGTGTCAGCCAGCCGCCCGGCAACAGGCGCCGTGCGCCACAATCAACCCAATCAGCAATCGGCGTTTCTACCCGCAAAGCAACGTCGCGGCCCAGGTTTGGGGATGGTGTGCCACCGCTGGCATAATATGGCGGGTTCGCAATTACATGATCAAAGCCACGCTTCAGAACGGCGGGAATGGACGTTAGATCGCCGTCGTGAACATCAAACTGAATTTCATTGCGCGCGGCATTCTGGCGTGCCAATTCGGCATAAGCCGGCTGCAGCTCCAATCCCGCCAGCGAAAGCCCGGGAGCCCGCGCACCCAGACACAGCGATGCTGTGCCCGCGCCACACCCCAGATCAAGCACCGATTGGCCGGGTCGCGCATCAACTGCCGCCGCCAGCAGAACCGGGTCGGTAGCGGCACGGTAGCCGTTGATGGGTTGCAACATGCGCAACCTGCCCCCCAAAAACGCATCATCCGTCAGGTCATCTGGCCCGAACATCGCCTACAACCCGGTCGGAATGTCATTGTCGGCCAGCACGATCCGCGCGCGCCACAGATCGCGTTCCAGCACCATCAGGCGGCGTGGCAAAAAGCCCGACGACCCTTCCAGCACGCTCATGTGGACGTCCAGCGGAAAGGTGGCTATATCCTCGCCCTGAAGCATTGCTGTTGCAAAGGCAATCAGGGTCGGGTCGGTGCTGCGCATAAGTTCGATCATGCAACCAAACTAACGGCCCAAAGCAGGGCTTGTCGAGGGTAGGACAGATCACGATGGGTTTGGACGAGGCATCACAGAAACCGCATGATCAGCTGGCCGAATGGCTGGCAGATGACATGGCGGCGGTGAACCTGCTGATCCGGGATCGGATGGCATCAAAGCACGCGCCCCGCATTCCCGAAGTGACCGCCCATCTGGTGGAGGCGGGGGGAAAACGCCTGCGCCCGATGCTGACGTTGGCTGCTGCGCGGATGTGCGGCTACGATGGCCCGTTTCATGTGCATCTGGCAGCGACGGTTGAATTCATTCACACGGCCACCTTGCTGCATGATGATGTGGTGGACGAATCTGCGCGACGGCGGGGCAGGCCAACCGCCAACTTGTTGTGGGATAATAAATCGTCCGTTTTGGTCGGCGATTACCTGTTTTCGCGCAGCTTTCAGTTGATGGTGGAAACTGGCAATCTGCGGGTGTTGGACATTCTGGCCAATGCGTCCGCCACCATCGCTGAAGGCGAGGTGTTGCAATTGACCGCAGCCCAGGATCTGGGCACCACCGAAGCTGTTTATCTGCAGGTGGTGCGCGGCAAGACGGCGGCGCTGTTTTCAGCGGCTACCGAAGTGGGCGGTATCATTGCGGGTGCGTCTGATGCGCAGGTGCAGGCGCTGTTCACTTACGGTGATGCGCTGGGCGTGGCGTTTCAGATTGTCGATGATCTGCTGGATTACGGTGGCACCGATGCGGCCATCGGCAAGAACACCGGCGATGATTTCCGCGAACGTAAAGTGACGCTGCCGGTGATCCGGGCTGTGGCCAACGCCACGGATGCAGAACGCGCCTTTTGGGTGCGCGTGATTGAAAAGGGCGATCAGCAGCCTGGTGATCTGGACCAAGCCCGCACCATCATGGCCGGCCATGGCGCGATGGAAAGCGCCAGGCAAGAGGCGCTGGCTTGGTCGGTAAAAGCGCGTGCAGCGCTTGGCGCGTTGCCTGACCACCCCCTGCGCGCCATGCTGGATGATCTTGCCGGTTATGTGGTGGCACGGATCAGCTGAATCCAATCGCTGCCGCCGGAATACACCGGGCCAGACGCGGCCCACCAATCAGGTTGCCGGGCGGAAATTGCATCGACTGCGGCCTTTGCGGCAAGGTCTGTTTCAAATACTGCAAAACAGGTGGCCCCTGACCCGGACATCCGCGCAATCAACGCGCCGGGTTGGGTGACAAGGCTGGCCAGCACATCGCCGATAACAGGCGCGATTGCGAGGGCCGGTTGTTCAAGGTCATTGCGCTGCGTTTTCAGCCAATTGGCCAATGACCGGGCGTCTGGCCAAGTTGGAAAAACATCGGGCATGGGCGGGTTTTGACGCGTCACCAGTGCCTTGAACACGGCGGGGGTGGGCACCGCGACGCGCGGGTTGACCAACACGATATGCATATCTGGCAACGGCCCGATAAAATCCAGCCTTTCGCCTATCCCGCGCATGCGGGCGGCGGCAGACATCAAACAAACCGGCACATCCGCGCCAAGCGCCAGCACAGACGCGGCATCTGCAGGGGCGGGGCTGGCAGTACTTGGCAGGCCACGATTTTCGCGCAGACGCATCACAGCCCGGATCGCAGCAGCAGCATCCGCCGATCCACCACCGATACCAGACGCGGGCGGCAGATATTTTTTCAGGGTAAAAGCAACACCCATGTCGTCGGCAAACAGCTGCGCCGCGCGCAATACAAGGTTGTCGTTATCGGGCGGAATGTCGTGCGCAAAAGGCCCTTCAACTGTCAAAGACAGCGTATTTGCCACAGACGCATGCAGCACATCACCAACTGCGCAAAACACCACCAGACTGTCCAGCAGATGATAGCCATCATCACGCTGTCCGGTGACGTGCAGCGTCAGGTTGACTTTGGAAGGCGCGAATTCAGTTACCTGCGTCAGCGGCATCAACGGGTTTCAGCGGCGCTGCCCCTTCTTCGGCCAAAACGGCATCAAGACCCACGTCCAATTTCCGCTTTATGCGCAGGGCGTCCTTTTCTGCAGGGTCAAATGACGCGGCACGCTGCCATTGAAATTCAGCCTCCCGCTTGCGACCGACGGCCCAATAGACATCACCTAAATGGTCGGTGACCACCGGATCAACAGGTTCCAGCAGCGAGGCTTTTTCCATCGGTGCCACGGCATCGTCAAACCGCCCAAGCCGGTACAGCGCCCATGCCAGACTGTCGACAATATAGCCGGACTCTGGTTCTGCGGCCACTGCGCGCTCGATCATGCTCAGCGCTTCGTCCAGATTTTCGTTCCGGTCTAGGAACGAATAACCCAAATAATTCAACACCTGTGGCTGATCCGGTTGCAGGATAAGGGCTTGCCTGAAATCAGCCTCAGCCCCAGTCCAATCCTGTTGGCGTTCCTTGCAGATGGCGCGGCTGTAGAACAGCACCCAATGGCGTGCTTCGGCCTTCGGGATCTGGGCAATCGCGGCATCATAAGCAGCAATTGCGCCTGCGAATTTTTCTTCGCGGCGCAGCGCATCCCCCAAGGCAAGATGTACGCCCATAATGGCTGCGTGGCTGCGGGTCAGGCCGGTTAAAACCTCGATCGCGGCTTCCTTATTTCCGGTCGCATAAAGCGCCTCGGCGCGGCCAATTTCGGCCACGTGAAAAGCCGGGTCAGACGGTGCTATTTGTGCATAGGCTGCTGTCGCCAATGCGGCTTGGTTCTGCGCGTCTAACAGGCCCGCCGTCAACAAGACCGCATCGGACAGGTCAGGGCGCAGATAGGCGGCCACCCGGGCATGAATCAGGGTGAAGCCTATTTCAGCCTCGCCGTTCATGGCGGTGGCGATGGTGAAAAACACTTCGGCAATGCCGTCTTTTGCCGTGCGCGCAATGTCATAGGGCAGGGTTTCCCCTGCCGTCAACCTGGCGCGCAAGGCGTCAATGCCGGGATCGGCTTCGCTGCCGAAAGACCGGTCCAGTAGTGCCTTTGCATCCTCATTACGCTCTAACTGACTTAGGATTTGCGCATGCGCAATCACGCCGCGCCGCATGACTTGCAGGGTTCCAGAGGCGCGACCCGAAAGAATGTCATCAGCACCTTCAAAATCGCCCGCAGATGCCAGCGCCAGCGCCTTGTGATACAGACCGAAGGCCTGCATCCCTTCGACCTTTGCCAATGTGTCAAACCCGGCCAATGCCTCGGACATTTTGCCATTGCCAAGGTCGGCCCAAGCCGCAATTAGCCCATCGGGCAATGCCCCGACGGTTGCCCCGGCCTTGCCATCGCGCAATATGGCTTCAAAATCGTCAGCTTTGGCCTGTTCTGCCAACAGAGCGATCTGGCCAACCTGGCTTTTCGATCCGGTTTGCTGCAGCAGGCGCGCCATTTCTGCAGCCAAGGGAAATTCCCCCAACGCGATATGGGCAATAACCGATGATTCCAGCAAGGCTGGGTTCGCCGGATCAGAGATCAATGCGCGGGTAAACCAATCAGCCGCGGCGCGGTAATCGTTGGAATTTCCAGCTATTCGGGCGGCGAGATATGCACCAGCATCTTCGGTCCGGTCTTGCGCCACGGCTGTCAGCGGCCCAAACGCGATTGTCGCGACAACAACAAGGCGCGTCAGTGATCGCACAAAAAACTTTGGCATGGATTAAGGCTACCCCTTGGCTGGTTCATCCAAACGCTACTGTTGCAATGGCGATCTGGCAATCAATTGCGGGCAGCAAAGCCAGCATTCCGCCCATTCTCGCGCAATTGTCAGAAGGAAAGCCGTTAAAACCCTACATATTCGGGTAATTCGGGCCGCCGCCGCCCTGCGGTGTGGTCCAGTTGATGTTCTGTGTCGGGTCTTTGATGTCACAAGTTTTGCAATGGACGCAGTTTTGAAAGTTGATCACGAAGCGCGGGTCTTTGCCGGTTTCCGCGACCACTTCATAGACTCCCGCCGGGCAATAGCGTTGCGCGGGTTCGGCATAGTTTGGCAGGTTGAACGCGATGGGGACGGAGGGGTCGATCAGCTTCAGATGGGCGGGCTGGTGCTCGTCGTGGTTGGTAAAGCTGAAGGCGACGTTGGTCAGCCGGTCAAACGACAACACGCCATCGGGTTTGGGATAATCAATCGGTGCGAAATCCTTGGCCAACCCGGTCGCTGCCGCGTCAGATTTGCCATGCTTTAGCGTGCCGAACACGGTGAAGCCAAAGGTGTTGGCCCACATATCAATGCCGCCGCCCAGCAGGGATGCGACCAACCCGTATTTTGACCACAGCGGTTTCACGTTGCGCACTTTTTTTAGGTCTTGCCCAATCGCACCATTGCGCACCTCTGCCTCATAGGCGGTCAGCTCATCACTTCTGCGCCCGGCTTTGATCGCCGCATGCGCCGCTTCTGCCGCAGCTTTGCCCGACAGCATGGCATTGTGGTTGCCCTTGATACGCGGCACGTTCACGAGGCCCGCCGTGCAACCCAGCAATGCCACACCCGGTGCCACCATCTTGGGGATCGACTGCCAGCCGCCTTCCGATATCGCCCGCGCGCCATAAGCCACACGTTTGCCGCCCTTCAAAAGCGCCGCCACCATCGGATGATGTTTGAAGCGCTGAAATTCCATATAGGGGTAAAGATGTGGGTTCTGGTAGTTCAGGTGCACCACAAAGCCCACATAGACCTGATTGTTTTCAAGATGATAGATAAACGATCCGCCGCCCGCATTGCTGCCCAAGGGCCAGCCCATCGTATGCGTCACGGTGCCCAATCTGTGCTTAGCGGGATCAATTTCCCAAATTTCCTTCATGCCAAGGCCAAACTTCTGCGGGTCGCGGCCAGCCGACAGATCGTATTTCGCGATCACCTCTTTGGCCAAAGACCCCCGCACGCCTTCCGATAGGAAAACGTATTTGCCATGCAGTTCCAGCCCCGGCTCGTAATTCGGCCCTTGGCCGCCATCGGGCAGAATACCGAATTCACCGGCAACCACGCCCCGCACTTCGCCCGCATCACCGTAGACCAGCTCTGAACAGGCCATGCCGGGGAAGATTTCAACGCCCAACGCCTCGGCCTGCTGCGCCATCCAGCGGCAGACATTGGCCATCGACACGATGTAATTGCCATGGTTGTTCATTAACGGCGGCATCGGCCAGTTCGGGATTCGCACCTTGCCCGCGGGCCCAAGGAAGAAGAAATTATCCTCGACCACTTCGGTTTTAATGGGTGCGCCGCGGTCCCGCCAGTCCGGCATCAACGCATCAAGCCCCGAAGGATCCAGCACCGCGCCAGACAGGATATGCGCGCCGACCTCTGACCCTTTTTCCAGCACCACAACGGTCAAATCAGCGTCCAGTTGCTTTAGCCGGATGGCAGCAGACAGGCCCGCAGGACCAGCCCCCACAATCACAACATCATAATCCATCTTTTCGCGGGCAACTGTCTGGGTCATCTAAATGTTTCCTGGGGCGCGCTGCGGTTGTCATAAAGTTGCGCTAGGGTTTGCCCCATGCCCCGGCGATCGTCAATCGTGACGCAACAGCACAGCACCGCAGAAAACCGCGTTTTTCGCCATAGCCCTTGCATTTGCCGCCGGTGTCAGGTCAGTTGGGTGTTGATATGATGCAACGCCATGGCCCAAACGGGCTGTGGCTTTGTGATTTGTGAGTGAGGCTGATGGAAAAGATCCCGATGACCCGCGCGGGCTATACCGCGCTAGACGCTGAGTTGAAGGTGCTGAAATCAATCGAACGCCCGGCTGTGATCCGCGCGATTGCCGAGGCGCGCGAACATGGCGATCTGTCCGAGAACGCCGAGTATCATGCCGCCCGTGAAAAACAGAGTTTCATTGAAGGTCGCATCAAGGAACTTGAGGCAGTGTTGTCGTTGGCCGAGGTGTTCGATCCGGCAAAGCTGTCTGGCGCGATCAAATTTGGGGCAACGGTAACGCTTGTTGATGAAGACAGCGATGAGAAACGCACATACCAGATCGTCGGAGAACAAGAAGCTGATATCGAGAATGGTCTTTTGAACATCCGCTCGCCGCTGGCGCGGGCGCTGATCGGCAAGGACGAAGGCGATAGCATTGACGTGAAAACACCCGGAGGCCAGCGCAGTTACGAAGTGCTGCGCGTTCAGTTTATTTGATCTTTTAGCCGCGGATCGGGCCATTATGCCGGAACCAAAAGACAGGTTGCTTGATTTTAACCGGGCGGCACCGGTTGATACACCCAAGACCGTGCGTCTGTCCGAACTGACGGCAATTGGGCTGAGCGTTGTCTGGGTTGTGGCCGTGGTTCTGTATCTGACGTTCGGCACACCGGACGAGGGTGAAGGGACCATCAGCCTTGTGATGACATTGTTGCTGGTGTTTTTGCCGCTTGCGCTGATTTGGGTGACAACAACTACGCTTAGCAGCATCCGATCCCTGCGCGCGGATGCTGCACGCCTGCAAGCGTCAGTGGATGCCATGCGGCTGGCCTATGTGGCGGGTCAGCAGGCGTCTGGGGCAGCGGCAGCAAAGCCATCGGTAGAAAAGAAGCTGGACGAAATTGCAGCCAGCCAGAAACAGGCCGAAACGGCGCTTGCCAGTTTTACCTCACGCCGCGATACCGCGCTGACCGTGGCGTCTGCCGATGGCAAAGCCGCCCTTGCCGCCCCGCGCCCCGCCTTTGGCGATGAAGAGCCGACTTTGGCGCTTGGGACGCCCGCCGAAGATTTGCGCCCGCCCTTATCGATTGCCGATTTCATCCGTGCCTTGCAGTTTCCCGAAAGCGCCGAAGACCGGGATGGCTTTCGCGCCCTGCGGCACGCGCTTGAAGATCGCACGGTAGCCAAGCTGATCCGGGCCGCACAAGATGTGCTGACATTGCTAAGCCAAGAAGGCATCTACATGGATGACCTGACCCCTGATCGCGCCCGCCCCGAGGTTTGGCGCCGCTTTGCAAATGGCGAACGGGGCCGTGCTATTGCGGCACTGGGCGGTGTGCGGGATCGGTCTTGCCTTGCGCTAACCTCGTCGCGGATGCGCGAAGACACGGTGTTTCGCGATGCAGGCCATCACTTTCTGCGCACCTTTGACAAAACATTTGCCGAGTTCGAGAAAAACGCCAATGACGCCGATTTAGCCGAATTGGCCGAAACCCGCACCGCGCGGGCCTTCATGCTGTTTGGCCGCGTGACAGGGACGTTTGACTGATGCGTTCATTCGCCCGCGTGGGCGTTCCTTGCTTTGCTTTGCCAAAGCGGCCGCAGGATAGCGATGAGCAGATTATCCTAAAGGTCGCACCATTGTCGTCGCTGCCGAAAAGCCGAACACCAGCCGCAACAGCCCGATTTGCGATGTGCGTGTCGGCAGAAAACCCTGCCGTTCATACAAGGCGCGCGCCCTCGCATTGGTATCAATGACATCCAGCCGTACCGACGGATAGCCGCGCTTACGCCCCTCGGCACAAATCGCGTCCAGCAGTGCTGTGCCCACACCTTGCCCGCGCGCGCTGTCCGCGACGCAAATGCCATCCATCAAAAAGCGGTCATTGTCTAAATCGCGCTCCAACAGCCACAAAAGTCCTGCACGCCAAAGCGCGCCAACGGTGCCATAGACACTGCGTAAATCTGCAAAACCACCGCCTGCAAAGGCACCGTCCGGTGATTTGAACCCGACAAGGCCCAGCAGCGCGCCCTGATCCGACAGTGCTACAATCGCATGGTCACTTCGCATCACCCGGTCGAGCAGGGCATATGCCAATCGTTCGGGCCCCAACACCCGGCCCAACTTGCCACCAAACGCCTGCCAGTAAAGCCATGCTGCGTCAGATCGCAAGTGAATGGGCAATCCGTGTTGAATGGTAATGCTCATCGCAAAGCTCCTTCCAAAGCCGCCACATGCCCGGCCCCAAGGATCCAACCTTCTTCAGCCTGCGCTGCGGCAGGGGCCGCGTCAAGCAGGGGGCGAAGCGTTCCCATCGCTGACAGGTACCACAATGCCTGCGCCAAAAGCCGCACTTGTGCCGCATCTTTTATCGCGCCACCTGCCACCGCCTGCGCCACATCGCGCGCCAAAAGCGAAGGATAAACCTCGGCCAGAACCAACGGTGCATCCGTTTTGTCAAACGGCCAAACCGCGCAGCCCGCGCGCCGCGCCAGCCGTGCAATCATCGGCAATCCGGTCAGTGCCTGCGATCCGACCGAACCTGTTGTGTAAAGTTTCCACACCGGTTGCGCGCGCGGTATCTGTGTTTCAATCTGACGCCGCTCTGGCAATCCCAGCCCGGTATAGTCCACCAACTTGCGGGCGGGCAGGGCTGGCAAATTCAGCCCCGCTGGCCGCCCCCAAAACGGCCCCCCGCCGCCAAAGCGGGCGTTGATACCGGCGGCAAGTTCAAAGCGGTTGCTGCGGTTGTCGGGACCCACCACCAGATGCGCCTCCAGCCAGGTCCAAATGCTGCGGGCCGTGTTGCGGCCGGTTAGCCGTTCGGCAAACCCTTGCGGATAGCCAAAGGGAAAATCAAACCCCGCCAGCACCCGCCGTCCGGCCAATGCCTCGCTGTCCAGATCGGTAACCAGCGCCGCTTCTGCCGCCGACCGCGTGCGATGGTAGCTGACAGTGCTGTTGCCGCCCCGCATAACGGCCATCCAGATTGCATCTGCCGACGGCTTTGCAGGCGACGGCACATTTGCCGCCGACCAATCCACCACGATCACCGTATCAAACGGCTGCAAGGCCCAGCTCGCGCAGGATGAAGTCGGCAATCGCGGGGGTGTCGTTCAAATCCAGCACTGGCACTGATAAGGCTGCAAGTGCGGCATCGGTTGCCACCGCCCGCACCATCGGGTCAGTCGGTTGGATCAATTCATGCCCTGCTTCGCGCCGGAATACCTCGATCTTGGCATGGGTGTCACGTTTGTAGCCTTCGACCAACACCAGATCGACCGGGGCCATTCGCGCCAACACCGCCGCCAAATCCGGCTCGACGCCGCGATGTTCGCGCATAAGCGCCATACGGTTGGCTGACGCCAAAACCACCTCTTCCGCGCCAGCAGTGCGATGGCGATAGGTATCCTTGCCGGGCTGATCCAGATCAACATCGTGATGCACATGCTTGACGGTGGACACGCGCAAACCACGGGCTGCAATTTCGGCCACCAGCCGTTCCATCAAACTGGTTTTGCCGGCGTTCTTCCAACCGATCACGCCATAAACATTCATGCCGTCCCCCCGACCATCGCTGCAGCCGTCGCCAGATCTTCGGGTGTATTCACGTTCACAAACGCAGCGTCATCGCCGAACGCAGCCCGTGCCGCGTCATGCGCGCGGGCAAAATCCATCACCCGGGTTTTGGCACCGGAGGTCAGAAATTTGCGCAAATCGTCGCACAGTCCGACGGGCCAAAGTGCACAAGTCGGATGATCAATGCCCCCAGATACCGCAACCGCCACGCCGCCAGATGACCGCTCAGCTGCAAGGCACAGTTGCGGCACCAGATCGGCGGGAAAGAATGGCGTATCCACTGCGACAGACACAACCGCTGTCGCGCCCAAGGGGGCCGCCCAATCCAGCGCCGCCAAGATCCCAGATAGCGGGCCTTGGCTTGTCTTATCCGCCAGAACCGCTAACCCGCCGCCAAAGCGCAAGGCATCGCCATTGGCCGAGATTGCCAGACGTTCCACCTGCGGTTCCAGCCGTGCCTGCACATGTGACAGCAGGTTTTTTCCACCCAACGTCAGCAGTGCCTTGTCTTGTCCGCCCATCCGGCGCGCAAGCCCACCCGCAAGGATAACGCCAAAAATTCGCATTGGACCCCCAGATCGGGCAGGCGAAGAACCAGCCGCCCGTGCTTTTTGCCTAAGCGGTTATGATACAGGCGTAAAGACGTGTGTGTTGCAATAGGACGCAACTCGCCAGTGCCTGTGCGGCGAGTTGCCTTGATCAGATCGGTGCTTCGCCCGCCTGCACCAACAGCACCCCGTGGTTTTTATCAGCGTCATCATCGGTGATCGTGCGGCTGACCACACCCGGCAAACGGCCAAACCGGTCTGACAATTTCGCCGGATACCAGGTTGACCCAATGCTTTCAAAGCCGGGCACACCGCTTAAAATCGACGTCACAGAATTGGAACATTGCGCCTTTGGCACGGCACCATAGGCCTCGGCCCGCTGTTTCACCAATTCAGCGACGCCGGGCGATACGACGATTGTTTGTTCAATCACACGGAACGTCTCGCGCGCATGATAGTCGATGTAGAAATTCACGATTCGCGGCGTCATACCGTAATGCACGTCATTGCGTTCTGGGACGCGGGGGTGCTGAAAAGTGCCCGCCGGATCAAACATCACGCGCTCTGACGCATTGATCAGCAACCCCGAATGCGCGCCCGCACCGCTGCGGTTGTTGATCACGGTGTACAGCGTGATTGACGGTTGTGCGTCATGCACATAGCGCGCTGCCGTTACCGCCGCCTGAGGCGCGAACACCGGTTCAGCAGCGCAGGCAGCAAGCCCCAACAGGGCCACAAAACACAAGACCAGACGGCGCATGGCAGAGCTTCCTTTGGGTGGGGGATCAGGCGTTGGCAAGTGCCATGAAAATCAAGATACCAATCGAAATGACAATGCCCCAGGTCACCATGCGGATAAAGCCTGCAAAGGTCTTTTCCTGCGCATTGATATCCATGCTGCCCTGCTTGTGCTCGGCCATATTATGTCTCCGGGTGTGACTGCGTTTAGTGGTGCTTATCTGATAAACGTCAGGCTGTCACGGGTGCGAAGTTGCGCCAAATCGCCCCTAGACTGACGCATCCCCACTTTCGCCCCCGGCCCAGCCGGTAGCCAAGCGAAACCCGATGCGTCGTGCGGGCTCATCCGATTGAACCTTGCGCACGGCGCGCAGAATCACCGAAACCTGCGCCACATGTTGGATCAATTGGGTTTTGGCGCCGGTCTCATCACGCCCGTAAAACGTCACCACATCGGGATCAAAATATCCCACCCCTTCGATCCGTAACACGCCCGAATCGCCACCGGCAAAGCCCATGGCAATTTCATGTGCTGCGTCCAGCTGGCTTTCAAAATTTCGGATGTACAGAATCAGGCGGTCATACATCCATTCGGCGGGGCTTTTCTTATCAACACCGCGTTCGTTAAACGCCGGTGGCAAGGGTTGCTGTTCCGCTGTCGCCGGCGTCTCTGGGTCTGCATGGACCACCCGCGCGCGCGGTGGCGCACAGGCGTCTGCAACAGCTGCCGTCTTTGGTTTTGCCGCCATTCCTGATCCCTTCAGTTGCGGATCATCCAGACCCACGCCCCGTCTGGCCCCATGGAGCGCAATACTTCGTCCCGCTGCAAGAGGTAGTTCAAATGGGCTACCGCCTCGACCAAGGCCAACCCATATTCCGCAGCACCAATATCCCGCCGAAACAGCGGCTGAAAGCAGCCGACTGCCGTAGATGGCAGTGCCAGATGTGCGCGCAGACGGTCCAGTGCGTTTTGGTGGTTTGCCACCATCTGCTTCAGGCGAAACGGCAAGCCATAGAACGGCAGTTTATGTCCGGGCAGAACCAACTGTTCGTCAGTGGCGAAAGATTTGAATCGGTCTGTGGAGGTCAGCCAATCCTGCAAAGGGTTTGCGTCTGGTTCGGTTGGGTAGACCCCGATGTTGGCGGAAATGTTGGGCAAAAGCTGATCGCCACCAAGGATAACTTCGGCATCCATACTCCACAGCGTTGCGTGGTCGGGGGCGTGGCCCGATCCTAACCGCACCAGCCATTTGCGCCCACCAGCGGTGATCACATCGCCCTCTGAAAGCCGGGTAAATCCCAGTGGCATCGGGGCCACGGCATCAATGAAATTATAGGGCCGCTCGCCACTGCGTTTTGCCAGCAGATCAGGGTCCATCCCCGCACTGCGCCAGAACAGGGTCTGTTCTGCGGTGGGCCGCTCTTGCACATCCAGCACCAGCATCCGGGCGTAAAGCCATGCGGTGCGGGTCATCAACAATTCTGCGCCACGCGCCTGAAACCACCCTGCCATGCCAACATGATCGGGGTGATGATGCGTGACAATCACCCGGTTCACAGGTTTGCCGCCCAGAGGCCCTGCCAGCAGCGATTCCCAGATGGCAACGCCCCGTTTTGACGCCATGCCGGTATCAACGATGGTCCAGGCATCGCCATCATCCAGCGCATAGACATTCACATGATCCAGCACCATCGGAAGCGGCATGCGCATCCACAGGACACCCGTTGCCACTTGGGTAGCGCCGCCTTCAACCGGCGGTTCCGCATGCGGAAACCGCATCACAGTCATGCGCACAAATCCGCATCTGACAACGCATAAAGATCGGCCGCGCCAAGCCGCACCTGTGCCAGAAGCGCCGTATGTTCCGGCAGCAGACGCTTGATTGCCACCTCTGCCAGCGCCCGCCGAGGCCCGGCCACATCTTCCGCCATCGCGGCCTTCAAATGAAAATGCCCGCCCAGAACGCGCGCGAAGGCCCGCAAATAGGGCACAGCACCGGCAAAACGATCGTTCATCTCAAGGGCTGCCATGCTTTCCGTCGCTTCACGCAGCGCTTCGGCCGCGTTCCAGACATCGTCAGCCAACCCGTTCAGGGTTACACGCGCCAGAACCGCACCTTTTTGCACGTCTTCGATCAACCGCAACGCCGCATCGCCACCATCCATCATCTTGCGGCCGACCAGATCCATCGCCTGAATACCATTGGTGCCTTCATAGATGGAAGTCACCCGCACATCGCGGGCAAACTGCGCAGCACCTGTTTCCTCGATAAAGCCCATACCGCCATGCACCTGAATGCCCATTTGTGCGGCGTCATTGCCCGCATCGGTGCCAAATGCCTTGGCAATCGGCGTCAACAGCGCTGCCCGTGCGGCCCAATCGGCAGATCCTGTCGCCCGCGCCATATCAATCGCCACCGCGCAAGACAACGCAATCGCACGGGCGGAAAAGATATCGGCTTTCATCAATGCCAGCATCCGACGCACATCCGCATGGTCCGAAATCGGGCCTTTGGCGGACAAAGGTGTTTTGCCCTGACGGCGGTCCAGCGCATAGGACAGCGCCTGCTGATAGGCGGCCTCTGCAATAGCCACGCCCTGCACGCCAACCCCCAAACGCGCGTTGTTCATCATCGTGAACATCGCGGCCATGCCGCTGCCCTCGGCCCCAACCAGCCAACCCTTGGCCGCGTCGTATTGCATCACCGCGGTCGGGCTGCCATGCAAGCCCAGCTTATGTTCCAGACTGACAACGCTTAAGGAGTTCCGTGCGCCCAGCCGCCCGTCCGCATCCGGGATAATCTTTGGCACCATGAACAGGCTGATGCCGCGCACGCCGTCTACCGCCCCTGTTGTGCGCGCCAACACCAGATGGCAGATATTCGCGCTGAAATCACTGTCGCCCCAGGTGATGTAAATCTTCTGCCCGGTGATCGCATAAGTGCCGTCGCCTAAGGGTTCCGCCCGGGTCCGCAAAGCGCCAACATCGGTTCCCGCCTGCGGTTCGGTCAGGTTCATGGTACCTGTCCATTCGCCCGATATCAGCCGCGGCAAATAAAGCGCCTTAATCGCATCCGATGCGTGATGCTCCAACGCCTCGATCTGGCCATGTGTCAGCATCGGGTTCAGCTGTAACGCGAGGCAGGCTGACGCCATCATTTCATTCACCGCCGACGCCACTGCCATCGGCAGGCCCATGCCCCCATATTCGGGGTTGGCGTTCATGCCCACCCAACCGCCCTCTGCAATCGCGCGGTAGCCATCCGCGAATCCCGGCGACGTGCGCACAACACCGTTTTCCAGCCGTGCCGGATGCTTGTCACCCGCGCGGTTCAGGGGTGCCAGCGTTTCCTCACACAACCGCCCGGCTTCGGTCAGAATTGCCTCAACCAAGTCTGGCGTGGCGTCCGCAAACTGCGGTGTCGCAGAAACCTGATCCAACCCGACCACATGTTGATACAAAAACCGAAAATCCGACAACGGCGCACGATAAGGCATCTACGTCTCCATCTGGTCTGTCTTGGCAAAGCGTCTTGGCCCGGCTATGGCCTGAATATCCAGCAGCGTAACGGCTGCGCCAACCCCATCAAGGCCGACGCTGCGTCACACGATGTATCAGACCGAAACCCTCGCGCCCACCCCAACGGGACTTGCCCGTGCAGCATCCCTTTTACGCAACGGAGAACTGGTCGCTTTCCCCACCGAGACCGTCTACGGCCTTGGCGGCGATGCCCGGTCAGGCATCGCCGTGGCCCGGATATTCGACGCAAAAGGCCGCCCCCGTTTCAACCCGCTGATCGTGCACGTCCCAAACCTTGACACCGCCCGTGCCATTGCCGTTTTCGACGACAGGGCGATAGATATCGCCGCGGCCTTCTGGCCCGGCCCGCTGACACTGGTTTTGCCCGTCAAGCCGGGGGCAAACCTGTCCCCGCTTGTCACCGCAGATTTGGGCACGGTCGCCATCCGCGTGCCCGCGCATCCGGTGGCACAAGCCCTGCTTCTGGCCTTTGGTGGACCCCTTGCCGCCCCCTCCGCCAACCCATCGGGTCGCATCTCGCCCACCCGCGCTGCGCATGTGACAGACGGCCTTGCAGGCCGCATTGCCGCCATTCTGGACGGCGGCCAGTGTGACGTCGGTGTCGAATCAACGATCCTTGGTTTCGAACCTGAACCTACGCTGCTGCGCCCCGGCGGTATTCCGGCTGAGGCGCTGGAGGCAATGTTTGGCCACAGGCTGGCGATCGGTGGCAATGGACACAAACCCAGCGCCCCCGGCCAACTCGCCTCGCACTACGCGCCTGCGGCTTCTGTCAGGCTTGGCGTTGCAACTCCGGAACCGCAGGAAATTTTCATAGGCTTCGGCCCGGCCGCCCTTACCCTATCCGCCACGCACGATCTGGTCGAAGCTGCGGCCAATCTGTTCCATGTCCTGCGCGAGGCCGACCGTCTTGCTGGCCCGAATGGTTGCATCGCCATCGCCCCGGTCCCCGACACAGGCTTGGGCCGTGCCATCAATGACCGCCTGCGCCGTGCCGCAGCACCGCGCGGCTGATGCCTGTCATCAACGGTTAGCTGCGTGCCGGAATCACCCGACCTTTTTGCACCGCCGGGCGTGCCAAAAACTGGTCCAGATAGGCAGGCACGTTTTTCAGGCCATTCCAGCCAACAATATCCCCGACCTTATAAAAATCCCGCAGTGTTCCCAACCACGGCGCTATCGCAATATCGGCAATGGTATAATCGCCCACGATCCAGTCTTTTCCGTCCAAGGCCCCGTCCAGCACTTTCAACAAGCGTTCTACTTCAGCGCGGTAGCGTTCCTTGGGGCGTGGGTCTTCAATATCTTTGCCCGCAAAAACACTGAAAAATCCCAATTGGCCAAACATCGGCCCAATGCCCCCCATTTGGAACATCAGCCACTGCAGAACTTCGTATCGCTTGGCGTCAGGCAGCAACTTGCCTGTCTTTTCCGCAAGATAAATCAGGATTGCGCCGGATTCGAACAGTGCCAAAGGCGTGCCGTCCGGCCCATTCGGATCAAGGATCGCGGGAATTTTGTTGTTGGGGTTCAACGACAAAAACGCCGGGCTCATTTGGTCATTGCTGGCGAAATCCACCAGATGTGCGTCGTAGGCCAGACCCATCTCTTCCAATGCAATCGACACCTTCTGCCCATTGGGGGTAGGCAGCGAATAAAGCTGTATCACGCTTGGGTTATGCGGTGCCCAGCGTGCGGTAATGGGATAGTCGGTAAAGGTTTTCATGATGCGTCCTTGCTGCCACAATGACGAAACTAGGCATTTTTTCCCGTGAGAAAAGGTGGTTGACTGTGCAATATCCGGGGTGTGCCTGTGCAAAGACACAGGGCAGTCTTGCCCAACCCGGGCCAAAAAATAGTAGGGATATGAAATATGTTGAAAGAGTTCAAAGACTTCATCGCCAAAGGCAATGTTATGGATCTGGCGGTTGGTATCATCATCGGTGCCGCGTTCACCGCTATCGTAAGCAGCCTTGTCGGCGATCTGATCAACCCGGTCATCGGTCTGATCCTTGGCGGTGTTAACTTCTCGGATATGTTCCTTGATCTGTCCGGCACCAATCCGGCGTCATTTGCAGCTGCAAAAGAATCCGGTGCAGCCGTGTTTGCTTACGGGGCGTTCGTCACCGCCATCATCAATTTCCTGATCATCGCGTTTGTGGTGTTCATGTTGGTCAAAGCTGTGAACAAGCTGAAAGGCCCGGCCCCAGTGGCAGCACCAGCTGGCCCAACCGCTGAAGAACTGCTGACCCAAATCCGCGATTCACTGCGCAAGGCATAGTACCGCCACGCCACAGAACGGCCCGCCATCTGGCGGGCCTTTTTTATGCGGCAGGGGCAGCCTTGCGTTTTATGCGCCAGAGGCGGTATCCGGCCAACACCAAAAGCGGCGAAAAGTTCAGCGTCACATTGACCAAAATCGAGCCGCCATAGATCGCCACCCAATGCAAAAATGTCAGTGCCGCCGCCAGATAGGCCAGCCGGTGCAGCCGCTTCCAGTTGCTGCCCAACCGTCGCATGGCCGCGTTGGTCGAGGTGGCAGCCAGCGGGATCAACAGCACGAAGGCCAGCCATCCAAGCCAGATATAGGTCCAGTCGATCTGCTGCCAAACGGTAGCCAGATTGCCGGAGCTGACCAGATACAAGACCAGATGCAGACAGCCGTAAAGGAACGCCGCAACCCCGATCGCACGGCGATTGCGCAGCAATATCCGCGGCCCCTGCCATCCGGGCAGCGCCATCGCCAGTGGTGTCACGCATAAGGCAATGATCAGCAACCGCGCCGAAGCCTCGCCGCTTGGCTCCAGCAAATTATGCACGATATGGGGATCGTCACTTGATGCCCCCTGAACAGCAATAGCCAGTGCAGGCAGTGCCAGAACGAACCACATCCACCTTCTGCCAAGAAATGCACGCACTGGACGCTCCTTATTGTCACCTTATTCTGGCCGCACAGGCCTCTTCTGCGCCTATCGCGGTACATTACGCAATCAGAACCGGCTGACTATCTTTTGCCAGCACAGCAATCAAGTCAAGCAGGGCAGACACGTCAGCCTCGGGCGCGCCCTGCAAAAGCTGCAGCCCCAGATAGGCCGCATAAAACACGCGCGCATGGCTTGTGCAGTCGCGCCCATCTGCGTGCACATCTTGAAAACACTCGGCGACAAAGGCAATCCGCCCTGTATCTACGCGGCGCACGGCGTCTGCCACATCAAGCGCATAACGTGCCCAATCGCGTAGCGCCGGTTCCGCGGCAGTTCCGCCATGGGACGGATCATGCCCCTTGGTCGCCGCGATCCGCGCCAAGGCATGCAATCGCGCAGCACCCGCAGGTACGGCTTGCAATGCGGTGATAATGCCGCGAAATGCAGCCTCCTCCCAATAGTCCAGCATCGCGGCCCGCCAATCCGTGGGATCGGTAAAATGCCAGTAGAACGAGCCCTTTGTCGCACCCAGTCCCCGCGCGACGGCCTCGACGCGCAAACCCCCGACGCCGCCTGCGCTGAGCGCCCGAAAGCCCGCCAGTATCCAATCCTCGCGCCCCAGACGCTGCGTCAGTTTGCCCATGCCCCACCATACGCTGCCGTATTGCGGCGGGCAAGGATCTGTGATCCATACGGTAGCGTATGGAATCAGGCAAAGGTGCACTATGCAATATCCAACACTGGCAGCAGCAATTTTGATGGCGGGAACAACCGGGCTGCACGTATTTGGTGGCGGGGCAGAGTTTCATCTGCCCATTCAGGCCTCTGCGCTGGACCTGCCACTGAGGGCGATCTCGGCGGTGCTTTGGCACTTTGTGACCTTGATGCTGTCGGTGCAAAGTATTGCCTTGCTATGGTTGGCGCGTCATCCGGACCGGGCGATTGCTGCGCTGCTTGCGGCGATCCAGATCGGTTTTGCAGGGCTTTTTCTTTACTACGGCCAGACCATGCTGGGCACGGTCTGGGTTTTGGGTCAGTGGACGATTTTCATCACCCTTGCGGCATTGATCATCTGGGGCCAATGGGGCGTGACAAAGGGCGCGCTGAGCCGCGCGCCCTGACGTGCTAGATAGCTAAGGCATCTGTAGCACTGATGGTCGGCAGACCCAGCGCCACACCGACGGCCGCATAGGTCAAATGCCCCGCATGGGTGTTCAACCCCGCCAGCAGATGCTTGTCATCGGCGCAGGCTTTTTTCCACCCCTTGTCGGCCAGCGCCAGCATGAACGGCATCGTTGCATTGCCTAAGGCCAGCGTCGATGTGCGTGCAACGGCCCCCGGCATGTTGGCCACGCAGTAATGCATGATCCCGTCTACCTCATAAATCGGGTCTTGGTGCGTGGTGGCGTGGCTGGTCTCAAAACACCCGCCCTGATCAATTGCCACATCCACCAAGGCCGCCCCCGGTTTCAATTCGCTCAGCTGCGCCCGCGAGATCAATTTTGGAGCCGCCGCCCCCGGGATCAGCACCGCACCGATGATCAAATCTGCCGCCCGCGCCAATTCAATAGTGGTACCTGCATCGGCATAGCCACATTTGAACGTGCCACCAAACACATCATCCAGATAGCGCAGCCGGTTGACCGACCGATCCAGCACGGTCACATCCGCGCCCATCCCGGCACTGATTTTGGCCGCATGGGTGCCCACAACCCCGCCCCCGATCACCAACACCCGGGCAGGCAACACGCCCGGTACGCCGCCCATCAAAACGCCGCGCCCGCCATTGGCCTTTTGCAGTGTCCAGGCGCCCACCTGCGGTGCCAGCCGCCCCGCCACTTCGGACATCGGCGCCAGCAAAGGTAAACCGCCCCGATCATCCGTTACCGTTTCATAGGCAATCGCCGTGACGCTGGATTTCAGCAAATCCGCCGTTTGCGCCGCATCGGGGGCCAGATGCAGATAGGTGAACAACACCTGCCCCTTACGCAACCGCGCCCGTTCAACCGGTTGCGGTTCTTTCACCTTCACTATCATCTCACTTTGCGCAAATACCTCATCCGCCGAGCCGATAATCGTGGCCCCCGCCGCGATGTAATCAGCATCCGTGAAACCAGACCCTATGCCTGCATTCGTCTCGATCAGTAAAGTATGGCCATGCCCCACAGCCTCGCGCGCGGCATTTGGGGTCATGCCAACCCGAAATTCCTGTGGCTTGATCTCTTTTGGACATCCGATTTTCATGTGTTCGCTCCCTGTTGGACGCATAGTCCTTGAAGAAAGCGTCGCGCATCTTGCCTGCAGATGCTTTGAAATTTATCACACAAATTGCGCATAAATTGGTAGAACCTTCAGCATATCCTTAAATCACGCGAAGAAATCACCATGAACGCTGACTTAGACGCAACCGACCGCCGCATTTTAGGTGTCCTTCAAAAAGAAGGCCGCATCACCAACGCTGACCTTTCTGAGCGGGTAAACCTGTCCCCCTCTGCCTGCCACCGCCGTGTGCAACGGCTGGAGGATGACGGTTTCATCGCCGCCTATGTGGCGCTGCTGGACACCCGCAAAATGGGCCGCCCCACGACAGTTTACGTCGAAATCACCCTGCAAGGCCAAGCCGATGACCTGCTCGATGCGTTTGAGCGGGAGGTGGCAAAGGTGCCCGATATTCTCGAATGTCACCTGATGGCCGGCACCGCCGATTACCTGATCAAGATCATGGCCGAAGACACCGAAGACTTCGCCCGCATCCACCGCCAGTTTCTGTCGCGACTGCCTGGCGTGCGGCAGATGCAGACAAGTTTCGCACTGCGCACAGTGGTCAAGACAACGGCGCTGGCGGTTTAGTCAGCCGTCACACAGCCGTTACAACATATCGATAGTTCCCGAATTATGGATATGTCCCACGCCCTGATGGCCTTCGATGCCCTTGGTCAACCGTCGCGGCTGGCGGTGTTTCGGTTGCTGGTGCAAACTGCGCCCGAAGGTTTGGCGGCGGGTGACATTGCCCGCAAACTTGATCTGCGTGCCAACACTCTGTCCACCCATCTGGCGCAACTGCAATCCGCAGGGCTGATCGCCCCCACCCGTGATGGACGTTCCATCCGCTACAGCGCCGATATGGCAGGGGTCCGGGGGCTTTTGTCCTGGCTTCTGCAAGATTGCTGTGGTGGTTCCCCCGAAACCTGCGCCCCGGTTCTGGACCGGATCGCCTGTGCATGCTGAGGCTTCAATGACCAACACCCCCCTGAATGTTCTGTTCCTGTGCACCGGCAATTCCGCCCGGTCGATCTTGGCTGAGGCGGTGATGAACCACCTTGGAAATGGCCGCTTCAACGGCTATTCCGCCGGGTCGCGGCCCGCAGGCGAACCGAACCCCTTCGCCATCAACCTGCTGCAGCGCGAAGGCATCGACACCGCTTTTGCCCGGTCCAAAAGCTGGGATGAATTTGCCACGCCGGGTGCGCCAAAGCTCGATTTCGTGTTCACTGTCTGTGACAATGCCGCAGCCGAAGAATGCCCCTACTGGCCCGGACAACCCGTATCCGCCCATTGGGGCCTGCCAGACCCGGCGGCAGTTGAAGGGTCCGACGCCGAAAAAGCTCTCGCCTTTGCGGATACTTACCGGGCCCTTTATCGCCGTATCGGAGCGTTTGTCTCGCTGCCGATGGCAACGCTTGACGCAATGACCCTGCAAGCCAAGCTGACCGAAATCGGCCAGGCATGACCGCCCGTCGTCTGACCGCCGAGGCGCTAGGCACTGCATTGCTGGTCTCCGCTGTTGTCGGTTCCGGCATTATGGCCGACCGATTGACCACTGACACAGCGCTTGCATTGCTTGCCAATACCATCGCCACCGGGGCGTCACTGATCATGCTGATCACTGTTTTCGCACCCGTGTCCGGCGCGCATTTCAATCCGGTCGTGACCCTTGTCATGGCAGTGCGGCGCGACATCGGTCTAAGTCTTGCCCTTGCTTACATCGCTGCCCAATGCGCAGGCGGCATCCTCGGCACATGGGCCGCGCATGCGATGTTCGATTTACCGATCCTGCAGCAATCCACCACCATCCGCACCGGCCCCGCACAATGGCTGGCTGAAGGCATCGCCACTTTCGGGTTGATCATGGCCATTTTTGGCGCCATCCACGCCCGTGCCAATGTGGCGCTAACCGTCGCCGCCTACATCACCGCCGCTTATTGGTTTACCGCATCGACCAGCTTTGCCAACCCCGCCGTGGCGCTGGCCCGTAGCCTGACTGATAC
>JANOFE010000056.1:0-17161 GCA_031413495.1 Pseudorhodobacter sp.
TGCTGCATTCGGCGGCATGAAAACCTCGGGCTATGGCCGCGAGAGCGGGTTTCAGGCGGTTTACGATTACACGCGACCGAAAACGGTCTGGATCAATACATCTGACGCAACACTGCGCAGCCAGTTCGTTGCGCGTTAGGGGGCGTTACGCATGAAATTTCAACTCGCCATCAATCTGGAACGGGTCGATGACAGCATTTCGATGCAGGATGTGGCGCGCCACACGCTGGACATGGTGCAGATGGCAGACCGGGGCGGCTTTCACATCGTGTGGTCGGCGGAACATCATGCGCTGGAAATGACCATTGCCCCCAATCCGTTTTCGCTGTTGGCGTGGTGGGCCAATCATACTGACAAGATCAGGCTGGGCACGGCATGTGTGGCCGCCGCCTATTGGCACCCGATCCGGGTTGCGGGTGAGGCGGCATTCATTGACCTCATCTCTGGCGGGCGGCTGGAGTTGGGCATCGGATCAGGGGCCTATCAGCGCGAATTTGACCGCATGCATCCGGGGCTGAAACAACCCGATGCGTGGCGCTATATGCAAGAAATGCTGCCCGCCGTGCGCGCGCTGTGGAAGGGCGACTACGCGCATCAGGGTGAAAACTGGGCGTTCCCCACATCGACCTCCTGCCCCAAACCGCTGCAGGCCGACGTGCCGGTCTGGGTCGCGGCACGGGCCCCGATGACCTATGATTATGCTGTCAAGAATGGCTGCAACATCATGTCCTGGCCGCTGACCCGAGAGATGTCGGAGGCGGAATTATACATGGATCGCCTGAACACGGCGATGCACGAAAACCCCGGTTGCAAGCGCCCCACCATGGCGATGATGCGGCATTCGGTGGTCTATGACCGCAAGGAAGAATGGATGGTGCCGGTGGCCGCTTTGCAGCGGGTGTTGTCGCAATTTGAGAACTTGTTCAAGAACCTTGGCGATGTGGTCAATGGATTTCCCAAAAGCATCCCCTTGGATCAGCTGGGCAACCGGGCCGAATATCAGCCGGAAATGCTGACCCGAAATCTGATGTTCGGCACGCCAGATGAGGTGATTGCCAAACTGAAAATCTATCAGGCGTTGGGGGTGGATGAGTTCATCTATTACGCCAGCCTTGGTTTGGGCCATGCCGAACAAAAACGCTCGTTAGAGCTGTTCTGCAACGAAGTCATGCCTGCATTCGCCTGAACGCTGCCATTTTTGCCAGAAAGACCCGCCATGCCCGCCGAAATCCGCCGCACCCTGTTGCAAATCCAGACCACCCGCATTGAGGGCGGCAAAGCGGTGCCTGTGCCCACCAAACTGGTGGCCGCACTGGCGATCATCCGCAACCCGTGGTTCGGGCGCGGCTGGGTGGAAAATCTCCGCCCCGAAGTGCGGGATGTTTGCCCTGAGGTGGGCAAGCTGCTGACCGGGATGATACTGGATGTCACGGGCGACAAGCTGGAAGGCTATGGCAAAGCATCGGTCGTCGGTATGGGCGGCGAGATTGAACATGCGCAGGCGCTGACCCATTCGCTGTGGTTCGGCAACCAGTTCCGCGATGCGGTGCAGGCGAAAACCTATCTGGTGTTCACCAATACGCGCGGGGCGGCGGGCTGTGCGCTGATGATCCCGTTGATGGACAAGGATGATGGCGGGCGGCGGTCGCATTACCAGACCATCCACCTGACCGTGCCCGATGCCCCTGCGGATGATGAGATTATTGTGGCGCTAGGTGCCTCCATCGGCGGGCATCCGTTGCACCGGATTGGGGATCGGTATGAAGATCTGCGCGAGATGGGCCGCGACATTGACAATCCGGCGGGGGTATAGGGCTTGGCGCGCAGCAAATCTGGCACCAGCTATGATCTGAGCGGGCCTTCTGGGGCACCGGTTTTGGTTTTGGTGCATGGGCTGGGCCTGACGCGCGCCACTTGGGCGGCGTTTGTGCCGGCTTTGGCAGCGCACTACCGGGTGCTAAGCTATGATCTGCCCGGTCACGGCGACAGTGTGTTGCCGCTGGTGATACCCAGCCTTTCCACGTTGTCGGATCAATTGGCCGCCTTGCTGGACGAATTGCACATTGCCCGCGCCACCATCATCGGCTTTTCGCTGGGCGGCATGATCAACCGGCGCTTTGCAATCGACCATCCGTCACGGGTGGCGGGTTTGGTCATCCTGAATTCCCCGCATGAACGAACACCCGAGGCGCAGCGGCTGGTCGAAGACCGCGCGGCGCAAACGGGCGACGGCGGGCCAGCGGCCACCATCGACAGCACGCTGGAGCGGTGGTTTACGCCGCAATTTCTGCGGGGCGAACCGGACGTTGTGGCCAATATTCGCAGCTTGGTTCTGGCCAATGATCCTGTGAACTACACGCAGCACCGGCAGGTTCTGGCGCAGGGCGTTGTCGAACTGATCCGGCCCCAGCCCCCCATCACCGCGCCTACCCTTGTGATCACTAGCGCGAATGACAGCGGCAGCACGCCCGCCATGGCCCGTGCCATCGCGGCCGAAATCGGCGGCGCTGAAACCGTGATCGTGCCGGGTTTGCAGCACCTAGGGTTGATCGAGCATCCCGATCTTTTCATCCAGCCCATCCTGCGCTTTTTGGCGCGCGAAACCAAGCAATTACGCAAGAACGGACTTACAATATGACGACGATGACCGGCGGACAGGCGGCGGTGGCGGCCTTGCAGACCGAAGAGGTCAGCCATGTGTTCGGCCTGATCGGATCGGCCACGATGGAGATGTTTGACGCGCTTTACGATGCGAAAGACATCACCTTTGTCGGGGTGCATGATGAACGCACCGGCACCCATATGGCCGATGGCTATGCCCGCGCCTCTGGCCGCGCGGGGGTGATTTTGGCCGGGCAGAACGGGCCGGGGGCGACTAATCTGGTGACTGGCCTTGCACAGGCGGCGGCGGCGTTTTCGCCGGTGGTGTCGATTGCAGGTGCGATATCCTCGGCGCATCTTTACCGCGATGCGTTTCAAGAGGTTGACCAGCAATCGCTGTTCAAACCCGTCACCAAGAAAACTTGGACCGCCACCAGCGCCGACCGCGTGCCGGAAATGTTCCGTGAGGCGTTTCGTGTGGCGCTGACACCGCGCCGTGGCCCGGTGCAATTGAACCTGCCGCGCGATGTGCTGTCGGCGTCGGCGGATTATCCTGCGGCGCAACACCCGCGATCCTACCGCTCACACTCAGTCCCCGCAGGCGCGCAAGCGGCCATTGATCAGGCCGCACGCCTTTTGGCCGGGGCCGCCCGCCCGGTAATCATCGCCGGTGGCGGCATAAAAAATACGGAAGGCGATGCGCAGGCGTTGACCCTAGCCGAGGCGTTGAACTGCCCCATTGTTACCTCACCCGGGCACGGTGATGCGGTGCCGTTTGGCCATCCTTTGAACGCAGGCCAGATGGGGCCGCGCGGCAATATCGTGGCGTCCCGGCTGGTGCGCGAGGCGGATGTAATTTTGGCGCTGGGCACGAGGATAGGATTCAACGCCACCTTCTACAGCTATGACAACATCAACCGGGATGCGAAAATCATTCAGGTTGAATTGGACCCCACCGCGATTGGCCGCCATTTCCCGGTTGAAATCGGTATTTGGGCCGATGCGCCGACGGCGGCCCTGCAACTGCTGGCCGCGCTGAAGGTCTTGCAAAACCGGCAACTGGCAAACGACTGGACCGCCGCCTTCAAGACCGAACGCAGCGCCTATCTGGCCAAACGCGACGCTGATGCGGTGACGGACACTGCCCTGATCCAACCTTCGGGCCTGTTCAAAACCCTGCGCGATGTGCTGCCACAGGATGCGGCCATCACCATGGATGCGGGCACGCTGTGTTTGCAGGCGACGGATGCGCTGAATTACTGGCAGGCGAAAAGCCTGTTCACGCCGCTGGATTTCGGGTTGGTTGGCTTTTCCTTTGCTTGCGGGCTTGGGGTGAAACTGGCCCAACCCGACCGCCCGGTGATCAGCCTGATGGGCGATGGCGGGTTCGGCATGACGGTGTCGGAACTTAGTACCGCCGTCGATTGCGGCATCAACACCGTGACCGTCGTTATGAACAACAAATGCTGGGGCGCGGAAAAGGCCTATCAGCGTGATTTCTTTGGCGGTCGTTATATCGGTGCAGATATCAGCAGCCCGCCGTTTGACAAACTGGCCGAGTTGTATGGCGCGGCGGGGTTTCGGGCCGAAAGTCTGGCGGGCGTCGCCGAGGCGCTAAAGGCGGCGCTGGTGTGTGGCAAGCCCGCCGTGATCGACGTGGCCGTTGATCCGGCGGCACTTTATTCGTTCCGCCGCGATAGTTTCAAACACCGGGGAGGCTGATCCGATGACAGATGCCAAAACCTATCCCAACACGGACGCGCAACGCGCAACAGGTGATTGGAATCCGACTTGGGATTTACTGCTGGAAATGGACCCTGATTATTTGGAGGCATTCTTAGGCTTTCGCGCCGTGCCACAGCGCAATGGCCCGCTGGAGCAGAAGTATAAAGAGATGATCTTCATCGCCATCAACGCCGCCACCACCCACCTGCACGGGCCGGGCGTGCGCCGCCACATCCAGAATGCTTTGCGCGCCGGGGCGACGCAGGCGGAAATTCTGGAAGTGATAGAGCTGACCTCGATCATGGGCATCCATTCCATGACCCTTGCCGTGCCGATCCTTAAAGAGGAGGTGGCGCGGTTTAATCCAAAAGAGGCCTGATCAAACCGGCCCGAATAAACTGCTTTTCAACAAAGCCTGAGGTTCGGGCGAGTTCGGAAAGGCCAACCAACAGCAAACCAACCAACGGAGGATCCAATAATGCAAACCAAAATACTCGGTGCCATAGCGACAACCCTTGCGATCACCAGCCCGGCCCTTGCCGCCGATCTGGTGGTGGGCGTGCCGAACTGGCCGTCGGTCACGGTCACCGCCAACGTCATCAAGGCGGTTGTCGAGGCGAATATGGGGCTGACGGTCGAATTGCAGACCGCCACCAACCCGGTGATTTTTGAGGCGATGGACAAGGGATCCATGCAGATTCATCCTGAGGTCTGGCTGCCAAATCAGCAGGGTCTGGTTGACCAATATGCGGCCAAGGTGGAGTTGAACGCCAAAGGGGCCCCCGCGGTTCAGGGGATTTGTGCAAATAAGGCAGCAACCGACGCAGGCTTTGCCGATATCAGCGATCTGGCCGACCCCACAAAGGCAGCCCTGCTGGACAGTGACGGCAACGGCAAGGGCGAGGTTTTTATTGGGGCGACCGGCTGGGGATCAACCACGGTGGAACAGGCCAAGGCGCACGGTTACGGCTATGATCAGGTTGTTGATCTAATCGAGCTGGACGAAAGCATTGCCTATGCCCAGTTGGATGTGGCCATCACGGCGGGCAAGCCTTGGGTCGGGTTTTGCTACACGCCGCACCATTTGTTCACCTTGCATCCTGAAATGGAGTTTCTGACAGAACCTGCCCATGATGCCGCGAAATGGTCGATGGTTCTGCCCGAAGCCGATGCGGATTGGCTGGCCAAATCAACCGTAGCGATGGGCTGGCCGCCCGCCTATATTCAGCCCGCATTCTCGGTTGGCGTGAACGAGGCGGCCCCACAGGTTGCATCTTTGCTGCGTAACATGGACCTGTCGTCGGATGACCTTGGGGCGTTTTCGTTCTCGGTTGTGGTGGATGGCAAGGATGCAGCGCAAGTTGCCGCTGACTGGATCGCGGCAAACCCTGACCGTGTTACCGCGTGGTTGAAGTAACGGACTGAGAAAATTAGTGTATTGGGCATGGCGGCGCGCTGCCATGCCTGAAGCTATTTGAATATGCGGGAAGGTGGGCATGGCTGACCCTGTCATCGAGATGTCTGGCGTCTGGAAGATCTTTGGGTCCGCCGAAAAGGCGGCATTGGCCGATGCCAAAGCCGGGGCGTCCAAGGCGGAAATCCTCGCGCGGCACAAATGCGTCGTCGGCATTGCCGACGCGTCAATTTCCGTGATGCCGGGCGAGATTTTCTGCATCATGGGCCTGTCAGGCAGCGGCAAATCAACCCTGCTGCGTCACGTGAACCGCCTGATCGAACCGACGGCAGGCGATATCAGAGTTTTGGGTCAGGACGTGCGGGCGCTGTCGCCCAAGGCTTTGCGTCAGCTCCGGGCGGAACGGATTGGTATGGTGTTTCAGCATATGGCCCTGTTGCCGCACCGGTCGGTGGAAGACAATGTTGCCTATCCGTTGGAACTGCGCGGCACGCCCAAGGCGATGCGGTGGCAGGTTGCTGCCGAAAAGCTGGCCTTGGTTGGCCTGCAAGGCTACGCCGACCGGCTGCCAAAGGAATTGTCAGGCGGTATGCAACAGCGCGTCGGACTGGCGCGCGCACTTGCCGCAGACCCCGCGATTTTGCTGATGGACGAGCCGTTTTCGGCGCTGGACCCGTTGATCCGCCGTCAATTACAGGATCAGTTTCTGGCGCTGTCGCAACGCTTGGGCAAAACCACGTTGTTCATCACCCATGATCTGGATGAGGCGATCCGCGTCGGCAGCCGCATTGCGATCATGAAGGACGGTCGCATCGTACAAACCGGCACACCTGAAGACATCGTGACCAAGCCCGCCGATGAGTATGTGCGGGCTTTCGTGCAAAACATCTCAAAGCTGGGCCTGATCACCGCCCGCACCATCATGGAGCCGCTGGCTGTGGTGCAGGCCAATCGCGCGTTTGATCCGGCGTCTGCACCGCGTGCGAGCCCTGGGGCAAATCTGGATGCGCTGATCGGGTTCGTCGCAGGCACCGATCTGCCGGTGGTGATTGACGATGGCGGCACCATTGTGGGCGCTGTGAGCAAAGACCGGCTGTTGCTGGCCATCCGTGAGGGGCGATGATGACCAAGACCGATTTGATTGCGCGCTTTGCTGGCCGCAATGCCTCCTATTACGCCCGAACCTTTGATATGCTGCAGGCCCGTCGCGGCCCGGTGTTCAGCTTTAACCTCGCAGCTGCGCTGTTTGGCCCGCTATGGGCCGGGATGCGCGGGCTGTCATTTCTGTTCTTGCTGTTGTGCTTTCTGGACCTTATGGCGCTGACCCAAGTGACATCGGGCGTCTGGGGCAATGCAGGTGGTGCCGCGATCGCCCGAGTGGCGCAGCTTGAGGCCACCATCGCCAGCCGCCGGGCGGATGCGACCGAGGCTTTGGCGGCAGGTGATGCGGAGGGTGCCGCGACGGCAACCAAGCTTGCAGATAATTTGCAAAAGGTGGTTGATGCGGGACGGACCGAGGCTGCACAAGGCGCCAAGGGGGTCGGCGCGAGGATCTGGGGCGGTGTCGGTTTGCTGCTATTGGTCCGGCTTGCAACCGGCTTTTGCGCCAACTTCGTCTATGAGCGCAGCTTTTCCGCATGGCGTGGCAACCAACACATGGCCCATGGCGCGCCCGCCTTGCGGTTGGGGGTCACCGCTGGCCTGATTACAGCGATTTACGGCATCACGCTTTACGCCGTTGTCGCCGCCGCACCGCCCGGCTGGCTGACCACATTTCCGGCGGACAAAGCGCTGTTCACAACTGTTGAGGGGTGGCTCGATGCCGGGTTTGTTGCCACTTATGACGCAGGGCGCGGCGTGTTTGACGGCATTCGCAACGCAATCCGGATATTGGTCGAAGCGTTCGAGGTGGTGTTGGTCGGCACCCCCTGGCCGGTGGTGATGTTGGTGATCTGCACGCTGGGCTGGCAGTTGGCGGGCCCGCGCGTGGCGATCTTTACCGCAGCGTCGCTGGCCTATCTTGGGATGTTCGGCTTTTGGGAATTGTCGATGCTGACTGTGGCCCTGCTTGGGGCGGCATCAATCCTTTGCATTCTGATCGGCATCCCGCTCGGCATCTGGTTTGCACGATCAAAGCGGGCCTACGCCGCCGCCCAGCCGGTGCTGGATTTCATGCAAACCATGCCAGCCTTTGTTTATCTTATCCCAGTCATCGCGTTCTTTGGTACCGGCAAGCCGCCCGGCATCATCGCCACGCTGATCTTTGGCATGCCGCCGGTGATCAGGCTAACCACGCTGGGCCTGAACGGCGTGTCCGACGAGGTGAAAGAGGCGGCACGGGCCTACGGTGCCACCGAATGGCAGGTGCTGCGCGGCGTGGAATTGCCGCTGGCCAAAGCGTCGATCCTTGCCGGGATCAATCAGACCATTCTGATGTGTCTGTCGATGGTTGTCATCGCCAGCCTGATTGGTGCGCAAGGCTTGGGGTCGGTGGTTTTGCAATCGCTGCAATACGCAGCCAAAGGGCAGGGTTTGCTGGCGGGTCTGGCGATTTTGCTGTGCGCCATGGTGATCGACCGCATCGTGCAGGGCACTTTTCACAACAGGAAATAAGGAGGCAAGACGACCGGTAGCAGGGTTTAATGCCTTTATCGTTTGGTTGGATCTGGCCAATGCGAAGAGTCCAACAAATCCGTTGACGCCTGTATTTGTGATTTGTATAAAAACCGAATATTATAAACCTGTCATACAGGTATGGGGGATTCGGTTGGAAAATCTGGGATCAGGCGGTTTGGTAAGCGATGCGATCGGTGCAATCTCGCGGCATATCCGCGACAATGATCTGATGCCGGGCGACCGGCTGCCGTCCGAGGCGAGCCTGTCAAAAGAGCTGAACGTATCGCGCACAGTGGTACGTGAAGCGTTCCGATACTTGGCGGCAATGAGGATCATTGATCTGGCAACCGGCAAGCGGGCTGCGGTGGCCGCGATTGATCCCGCAGCGATGTCTTTGATGATCGAACACGGCGTTCATACCGATCAGATCAATGTGCAGCAAATCTATGACGTGCGCCGTACTATTGAAACGCGGATTGTGACGCTGGCTGCGATCCGGCGCAGTGATACCGAAGCGACCGACCTTTTGGCGATTGCCCAAGCGATGTGCCATGCCGTCGATGACCCTGCCCGACTGATGGAGTTGGATCTTAGCTTTCATTTGCTGCTTGCGCAGTCCTCACGCAACCCCGTGTTCACCCTGATTATCGGCGCGTTTCAAGGGATTACCCGGCAAACCTGGCCTATCGGCTGGAAAAGCCGGCCAACGCCTGCCTCACGCGAATTGATGCTGGCCACGCATGTCGACATCGCCCGCGCAGTGGCGGCCAGTGATCCGCAGCAGGCCGTGGCGTCGATGTCGCAGCATTTTGACGAAAGCGTGCGGGCCTTGCTGACCGCCGGACTGACCTGAAGCATGAAAATCACCGCGCTGGAAACCATCCGCATCGCCGAGCGCCCCAATTTGATCTGGGTGCAGGTGCACACCGATCAGGGGTTGATCGGTTTGGGCGAGACATTTTTCGGCGCAAGCACAGTAGAGGCGCATGTGCATGATTATATCGCGCCCCGCGTGATCGGACGTGATCCGTTGGAAATCGACAAGCTGTCGGCTGACTTGGTGGGCTATTTGGGGTTTCGATCCTCCGGGGCCGAGGTGCGAGGGACTTCGGCCTTTGATATCGCGCTGTGGGATATTTTCGGCAAAGCCACCGGCCAGCCGATTGCACAGCTTTTGGGCGGCTTTACCCGGCGCGAAATCCGCACTTACAATACTTGTGCGGGGAGTGATTACGTCAAGAAAACTTCAGGGCAAGTGACCTCTAACTACGGTTTGGGGCAACACAGCAATTTCGACGACCTGAACGGGTTTCTGCACCGCGCCGATGAATTGGCCCATTCGCTGTTGGAAGACGGCATTACCGCGATGAAAATCTGGCCGTTTGACACGGCGGCGGAACACTCGCGCGGCCAGTACATATCGGCCCCCGATATCGACAAAGCGCTGGAACCGCTAGAGAAAATTCGCAGGGCTGTGGGCAATAAAATGGATATCATGGTCGAATTTCATGGGTTGTGGCAGCTGTTGCCAGCCATCCAGATCGCCCGCGCGCTTACACCATATCAGACCTTTTGGCACGAAGACCCGATCAAGATGGACAGTCTGTCCAGCCTGAAACGCTATGCCGCCGCATCAACCGCACCGATTTCAGCATCAGAAACTTTGGGCTCACGCTGGGGGTTTCGCGACCTGTTGGAAACCGGTGTCGCCGGAGTGGTGATGATGGATCTCAGCTGGTGCGGCGGGCTGTCAGAGGCGCGAAAAATCGCATCAATGGCCGAGGCCTGGCATTTGCCCATTGCCCCGCATGATTGCACCGGGCCGGTGGTTTTGTGCGCCAGCACGCATCTGTCGCTGAACGCGCCCAATGCGCTGGTGCAGGAAAGTGTCAGGGCGTTTTACAAGGGCTGGTACCGCGATTTAGTCACCGCCCTGCCAACAATCAAGAACGGCATGATCACTGTGCCACCCGGACCGGGATTGGGGATGGAATTGCATCCCGATCTGGACCGGGCGTTTACAACGTCGCGCAAAATGTCCGACGCAACGACGGTCTGATTAGGCCGCTAACCGCTTCTGGGAGGAGCAAATGATGACAAACTTCAAAGGGCTGGCGATTGCCGCGTTGCTATCCACGGTATCAGGGGCCGCACTGGCACAAGACCCGCTGGATATCGCGTTTACCGTGCATTCGGGATCGTCCAACACGTTCTGGCAAGCAGTACAAAAGGGCTATGAAGACGCTTGCGCCAAGGTCGCGGCCACCTGCCAGATGGTCTATGTGCAGACCGATGGTTCCGTGCAGGAACAAGTGGCAAATATGGAGGCGGCCTTGGCCCGCGGCCCCGATGCGCTGATCACCTCGATTGTGGATAACGCGGCGTTTGACGATGTGATCAAGCGGGCGCGCGATGCAGGCGTGATCGTGATCGCATCGAACGTCGATGATCTGGAAGGGGCTATGGGCAATGCGCGTCAAGCCTTTATCGGGCAGGGTTTTGTTGCGGCTGGCAAATCTTTGGGCCGCGCGCAATCGGCGAACTTTCCAGCTGAAGGCTCGATCCGGGTGCTGGTGGGAGTGTCTGCCCCCGGTCAAAACTGGTCTGAACAGCGCGCTTTGGGTGTGATGAATTTCATGGATGAATACATCGCCGCCAACCCGACCCGTGATATCAAATATGAGCGTATTGATTCCGGCACCGATCTGGCCGTGGTCAGTGACCGTATTGGCGCCTATTTGCTGGCGAACCCTGAAACCAACGCCTATTTCGACACTGGGTTTTGGCATGCAGGCGTGGCTCGTGTGCTAGCAGATCGTGGAGTTGAGCCGGGCAAAGTTCTGCTCGGTGGCTTTGATCTGGTGCCAGAAGTGTTGGAACAGATGAAGGCCGGCTACGTTCAGGTGCAGGTTGATCAGCAACCCTATATGCAGGGCTTTATGCCGGTGATGCAGGTGTATCTGGCCAAAACCATCGGCCTTGCGCCATCCGATATTGATACCGGCCAAGGCATCGTGACGCCAAATATGGTGGATGCGATTATGGAAATGTCGGCGAAGGGTTTGCGTTAAAGGTTTGCGTTAAGGGTTTCTTCGCCAACGTTGCCCCGGCGCGCGCTCCCGGCGCCGGGGACTTTTCTTTAAGGATTGCCCAAATGCGACGTATTTTGAAACTGTCCCTGCAAAAGCCGGAAATGGCCGCAAGTCTGTTGCTGTTGCTGTTGGTGATATTCTTTCAGGTCCGATCAGACATGGTTTTCCTAAGCTATGACAACATGCGCGGCATGCTGGGTTACTTGCCCGAAGTTGGGATGGTGGCGGTGGGCGTGACGCTGCTGATGATCTGCGGCGAATTTGATTTGTCGGTGGGATCGGTGTTTGCGCTGATGCCGATGACGATGGCGGTGATGATGGTTGCGGGCTGGGGCTTTTGGCCCGCCACGGCGCTGGGCCTGCTGGTCTGCGCCTTTGTCGGGTTTCTGAACGGCTGGATCACGATTAAATTTGCCATACCGTCGTTTATCACAACGCTGGGCATGCTGTTTATGGCGCGGTCGTTAACGGTGGTGATTTCCGGTGGGTTTCCACCCCGGTTGAACATGGCCGATATTCCCGAACATCTTTTCATCAGCTATGTCGGCCCCGGCGATTTGTTTCGCGCGTCTTTCCTGTGGTTTGTCGGGATTTCGATCCTGATCAGCCTGCTTTTGTCGAAAACCAATTTTGGCAACTGGGTGCGGGCAACGGGCGGCTATCTGCCAGCAGCCGAGGCTTTGGGCATACCGGCCAACAAGGTGAAAATCGCCTGCTTCATGATCTGTTCGGTGCTGGCCGGGCTGGCCGGGTTGTTTCAGGTGCTGCGGCTGGGATCGCCGCTGCCGTCTATCGGCGAAGGGTTGGAATTGCAGGCGGTGGCGGCGGCGGTGATCGGCGGCACAGCCCTTGCGGGTGGCATCGGATCAATCATCGGCGGCATCATCGGCGCTGTGCTGATCCGGGTGATTGATAACGGTATGGTGATGTCACAGGTCGATAGCAACTGGTTCAAATTTGCGGTGGGTGCGCTGACCATTCTGGCGGTGGTCGGCAATTCATGGCTGCGCAAACGCGGCCGCGCGATGAAGGTGGAGGTTGAGAAATGATTGCTGATACGATTGAAACACCGATTATTTCCGTCCGAAACCTGCACAAATGGTATTCCGGCGTGCATGCGCTGAAAGGCGTGTCTTTGGATGTGATGCCGGGCCAAGCCTTGGGTTTGGTGGGCGACAATGGTGCGGGAAAATCCACGCTGATCAACATCTTGTCGGGTCTGCACCGCCAGGATGAGGGCGAGATTTTGGTGGAAGGCCTGCCCACCGACATTCGCAATCCCAAAGATTCAATGCGGTTGGGGATCGAGACGATCTATCAATACAATTCCATGGTTCCGATTATGTCGATCTCACGCAATATGTTCATCGGACGCGAGCCGCTGAAATGGGCGGTGGGCGGCTTTGGCATTCTGGATGAGCGTAAGATGCGTGCAGAATCTGTGGCGGCCATTGCCAATGTCGATTTGCATCTGCGATCACCTGATGCGCTGGTTGGTGAATTGTCGGGCGGGCAAAGGCAGGGCGTGGCGATTGCGCGCGCGATGCATTTCAAATCCAAGGTGATGATTTTGGACGAACCGACAAACCATCTGTCGGTCAAGGAAACCGCCAAGGTGATCGGATTTGTCCAAGGGCTTAAGGCGCAAGGGGTGACGTCGATCTTTATCAGCCATAACATGCAGCATGTGTTTGCCTGTTGTGACCGGGTGGTGGCGATGGCTTTGGGCAAAGTTGTGCTGGACAAGCCTATTGGCGATACGTCAATCGACGAAGTTCACACGGTGCTTTGAATGACTGCATTGGTCGGAAAACATGCGCTGATCACCGGCGGGCTTGGCTGTATCGGGCAGGCGATGGTGCATGTTTTCGTGGCGGCGGGGGCGCGGGTTACCGTGCTGGATCGGCCCAATCTTGACGCGAGCGCACTGCCGGAAGGCGCAGGTTGGCTGGGAGTGGATCTGAACGATCTGGCCGCCGCACAGGCGCGGGTAGTTGCGGCTGGCCCGTTCGACATTCTGGTGAACAATGCCGCCATGATCCTTAATCAGCCGTTCGAAAACTTCAGTTTAGAGGATTACGAAGACCAACAACGCGTCAATGCATCGGCGGTGTTTGCGCTGGTGCGGGCCTGCGCGCCGGGGATGAAGGCCAAAGGCTGGGGGCGGATTATCAACCTGACGTCGCTGGCGCTGAATGGACAGTGGGAGGGATATGTGCCCTACCTTGCATCAAAAGGCGCGGTTCTGGGCCTGACCAAAGCGTTGGCGCGGGAACTGGGGTCGCATGGCATTACAGTCAATGCAATTGCCCCGGGGGCCGTGGTGTCAGACGCCGAAAACCGGGTGTTTGCCGAAAGGCTGGAAAACTACGCGGCTTGGGTGATTGACCGGCAATCCATCAAATCCCGCATCCAGCCCGCCGATGTGGCCAATCTGGCGGTGTTTTTGGCATCTGATGCGGCGCGGATGATTTCGGGGCAAAATATTGGCGTGGATGGGGGCTGGTAGAGGATGGATCGGCCACTATTTCACAATGATCAAAAAGGTGCTGCCATGGATATGACCCCAATTCCTGTTGATCAACGCGACTATAGCCTGACGGGCCGCGACGGGCGGCGCGCGGTTGAAATTGGTTTGGCGTCGGCAGAATGGTATCACTCGGACGTGCCACGCAAAGTGATGAAAGAGCTGATGCAGCGCAGCGATGGCCCCGCCTTGCGCGACACAGCTTTGTGGTTTGCCCTGCTGTTTGGCACGGCGGCGGGGGCTGTGTGGTTCTGGGGCAGTTGGGCCTGCATTCCGTTCTTTTTCGTCTACGGCGTGATCTACGGATCGTCCTGTGACAGCCGCTGGCACGAATGCGGCCATGGCACGGCGTTTCGCACTCAGTGGATGAATGACGTGATCTATCAGATCGCTAGTTTCATGGTGATGCGCAATCCCGTGACTTGGCGGTGGAGCCACGCGCGCCACCACACCGACACCTATATCGTTGGCCGCGACGCCGAAATCGCCTGGATGCGGCCACCGAAACTGGTGCGGCTGGGATTGGCGTTTTTTGATGTGTTGGGCACTGTCGAGTCTTTGAAAACCCTGGTGCGCAATGCGGCGGGCAATGTATCGGCGGATGAGAAAAACTTTATCCCGCCCGCCGACTGGCGTAAGGCCGTGTTTGCGGCTCGCCTTCACATGGCGATTTATGCGGCAACGATTTTTGCGGCGCTTGCGCTGGGGTCGTGGCTGCCGCTGATGCTGATCGGGTTGCCGCGGATTTATGGCAGCTGGCATATGGTGATGTGTGGGCATTTGCAGCATGCGGGGCTGGCAGATAATGTGGTGGATCACCGCCTGAACAGCCGCACAGTTTATATGAACCCACTCAGCCGCTATATTTACTGGAACATGAATTATCATGTTGAACACCACATGTTTCCGATGGTGCCTTATCACGCCCTGCCCCGGCTGCATGCACTGATCAAGGATGATTTGCCGCCGCCCAATACCTCGATCTTTGATGCCTATGTCGAGGTGTATCGGTCCTTGCACGAACAACGCCGCAACCCGGCCTATTATGTGCGCAAAACTTTACCTGCCACCGCGCAGCCATACCGCGATGAATTCCATAACTTGGATATTGCCCGCGCGGCGGAATGAACTGCCCTGACACCCGAGGATAAAGATGACTGATTGGATTGATGTGTGCGATGTCGAATATATCGACCGCGAAGACGTGATGCGCTTTGATGCCGGCGCGCAAACCTATGCGATTTACCGCGCCACCGATGGCAGCTTTCACGCGACCGACGGCATGTGCACCCATGAAGGCGTGCATCTGGCGGACGGGCTGGTGATGGATGACACCATTGAATGCCCCAAACACAACGGGCGGTTCAACTTTCGCACTGGTGCCGCCACCCGCACCCCGGCTTGTATCAACCTGCGCTGTCATGCGGTGCGGGTCGAAGGCGGGCGCGTGCAATTGGCGGTTGAATAGAGGCATTCGATGACACTCAAAAAACCAACCATCGCCGATCTGCGCGCCCTGAAAGGGGTGCGTCAACTGACCATGCTGCGGGTGATGACGCTGGATGAGGCTGCGGCGGCAGAAGCTGCGGGCATTGGCATCGTGTCGGTGCCGCCCGAACTGGTCAGCCATCCACACTACCGCGATGTGGCGCCAACGCTGTTTTCGATGACCGGCAAAACCCATCTTGAAGCGGGCACGCGCGACGATTTCCACCGCTTTGCCTGCACCATGATGCTGGCCGGGGCCGACGCGATCTATTGCAGTGGTGGCTTGGGCACGGTTGAGGCGCTGGCGCGTGAACACATTCCGGTCGTCGGCCATGTCGGCCTTGTGCCATCGCGCGCCACCTGGACGGGGGGCTTTCGCGCCGTGGCCAAAACCGCCGATGCGGCGATGGCGCTGCTGGCCGAAGTGCAGGCTTACGAGGCTGCAGGGGCCTTTGCGCTGGAGGTCGAGGTGGTGCCCGATGCTGTCGCCAGCGCGATCAGCAAACGGGTGGGGATTTTGCTGTGGTCGATGGGGGCCGGTGCGGGCTGCGATGCGCAATATCTTTTTGCCGACGACATCCTTGGCCAAAACCGGGGCCACATGCCGCGCCATTCCAAGGTATATCGCGATTTTGCCGCCGAATATGACCGGCTGCAATCCGAACGCATCGCGGCGTTTCGTGAATACGTTGCGGATGTTGCGGATGGGTCTTATCCGCAAAACACCCATCTGGTCAAAATGGACGATGCCGAATTGGCGCGGTTTCATCAGATGCTTGGGTAAAACCAAACGCTGGCCATGGAACTGCGGTGAAACACACATCGCGGCCCGCCAAAGAGGGGCCACGCGGCCGCCATCGCCGCCCTTCGGAAAAGGTTGATTGCCCCGGTGACACAGGCTAGGTCGGTTTTGGACAAAAGGATTTTGCCATGACCGAGATCGTGAATACCCCAATTCCCGAGCGTAAACGCGGCTCGGGCGTCAAAGTGGTGTATGATCTTTTGCGCGACGAAATCCTTGATCTTACCTTGCCCCCGGGCAGCCCGATTGACGAAGTGCAACTGGCCGAGCGGTTTTCGATGTCACGCACCCCGATCCGCGAGGCGCTGGTGCGACTGGCCGGGGAAGGCTTGATCGACACGTTGCCAAATCGGACAACCATGGTGTCGAACATTGATTTTCTTAACCTGCATACTTTCTTTGATGCGATCACCCTGATGTACCGCATGACGACACGTTTGGCGGCAGAGCATCACCGCCCCGACGATCTGCTGATCATCAGCGCCCATCAGGTTAAATTTGCCCGCGCTGTGGCGGCGCAGGATGCGCTTGCGATGATCGCGACCAACCGCGATTTTCATGCAGCAATCGCTGAGGCGGGGCGTAATCCCTACTTCACAGCCCTGTTTTGTCGACTGTTGGATGAGGGCCGGCGCATCTTGCGTCTTTATTACCAATCATTCGATGACCGTTTGCCGCAGCGCTACGCGGATGAGCATGAAGAGATGATTGTCGCCATCGCGGCACATGACATAGACGCCGCAGACAGACTTGCAAAAAGCCATGCCGATCAGATTGTACGCCAAATTCAGCAGCTTTTTGCACGGGATCAAAGGCAAAATATCGCGCTATAGGCGCGCCTATTTCTTGTCGACAAATAAAATACAAAAGATATAGTGAATCTGACAAAAGATTCG
>JANOFE010000057.1:0-8748 GCA_031413495.1 Pseudorhodobacter sp.
GATCGACTATTTTTTCGCGGCCATATCGCCCTTTGTCTATCTGGGTGGCCAAAGGCTGGAGGCGGTTGCCGCAAAGCATGATGCCACCATCCGCTATATCCCCATCGACGCGCCTGCGCTGTTTCCGCGCACGGGGGGGCAAGTGTTGGCGGATCGGCACCCCGCACGCAAAGCGTACCGATTGCAGGAATTGAAACGCTGGTCGGTGCGGTTGGGGATGCCGCTTGACCTGACACCTGCCTTCTTTCCGGTGAACCCGGCACCTGCATCTTATGCCATTATCGCTGCGGCCAAGGTTGGTGGCGGCGATCTGGGTGGGCTGGTGCATGCGTATCCGCGCGCTGTCTGGGCGGAAGGGCGCAATATTTCCGACGACGAAGTGGTGAAGGACATTCTGGCCAAACATGGCTTTGACCCGGCTATTGCTGACAAATACATGCTGATGGCGGCGGAAACCTATGCCGGAAATCTGGAAGAGGCCGTATCGCGCGGAGTATTCGGGGTGCCAAGCTATGTGGTTGGCGACCAGATTTTCTGGGGTCAGGACCGCTTGGAAGACCTCGATCTGCATCTGGCGGGCAAGATCTGATGGCTGAGGATTTGCAACCGGTCGCCGCCCCGTTCCGGGTCTGGAACAAGGGTGGTGCGCGGCCAGTTCTTGCGCTGCATTGTTCACTGGCGCACGCAGGGGCGTGGTCCGGGCTTGTAGATCATTTGTCGGGTGTGACCGTCACAGCACTGGACCAGCCCGGCCATGGCCGCGCGCAAGATTGGGATGGCATCACCGATCTGCACGGGCTGACGACGCGCATCAGCATCGAGATCGCACAGACACTTGGAGATGGCGCGCCGATTGATGTGATAGGCCATTCCTTTGGCGCAACGATTGCCCTGCGCATGGCATTGGAGAGGCCAGATTTGGTACGATCCCTAGTGTTGGTGGAGCCGCCGTTGTTTGCGGCGGCCCGCGCCAGTGGATCCGCCGCCTTTGCGCCGTTCCGGGCAGACCATCTGCAGGTGGCGCAGGCTTTGGCCGAAGGCCGCCGTGCCGAAGCTGCCGCGATGTTTCATGGCCTTTGGGGCAATGGCGCAAATTTCGCCGATCTGCCCACCCGCCAACAGCACTATATGATTGATCGCATTCATTTTATTGCCGAACAGAACCCGTTTCTGCTCGAAGATTCAGCAGGTTTGCTGCGGTATATGGGGCTGGAAAGCATTGGCGTTCCGGTGCTGATGGTGGAAGGGGCCGCATCCCCCGCCATCGTTTGCGCGGTGCAAGATGAATTGGCGCGACGGTTGCCGCAGGTAACGCGGCTGGTGGTGCCGGACGCCGGGCATATGGTGCCGATCACCCATCCGGGCGTGGTGGCAAAGGCAGTGATGGTACATCTGGCCCGGTGTTAGCCGCGCAGAACCTCAAGTAGCGTGTCTACTTCGGCTTCGTTCGTGTTCCACGATGTAACCAACCGTGCCGCCTCGCGCCCCTTTGGTGCGGGCATTTGGTAATAGGCTGCGCCATGCGCATCGGCACGGGCATGTGTGCCAATGGCCCATTCCGGAAACATCATATTGGCCTGCGCGGGGTGTGCCAGATGTGCATCGCGGATGCCTTCGATGCCGCGCGCAAGCCGCAACCCCATGGCATTGGCGTGGGTGGCGAGGCGCAGCCATAAGTCGTCTGTCAAATACGCTTCCATCTGCGCCGACAGAAACCGGTGTTTGGAAAACAGATGCCCGCCACGCTTGCGACGCAGTTCAAATTCCCACGCTTTGACGGGATCGAATATTACCACCGCCTCGACCCCCAGACAGCCATTTTTGGTACCGCCAAAGGACACAACGTCGATGCCCGCTTTCCACGTCATCTCCGCCGCCGAGGCGTTGGTCGCGACCAGCGCATTGGTAAACCGCGCGCCGTCGAGGTGGCAGGGCATGCCCTTGGCCTTGGCAATCGCCGTCAACGCGGCCACTTCGGCAGGTGTGTAAACGGTGCCTGCCTCGGTCACATTGGTGATCGACACCATGCCGCGTTGCACAGCGTGAACGTAGGATTCTGGAATTTGACCAATGGCTTGCGTCAAGGTATCGGGTGTCATCTTGCCATGATCACCCGGCACGCCCACCAGCTTTGCCCCGCCCGTGTAGAATTCTGGCGCGCCGCATTCATCGACGGCGATATGCGCATCGGTATGGGCGAAAACGGCCGACCACGGCTGCGTATAAAGCGACAGAGCAAGCGAGTTGGCGGCGGTTCCAGTGCCAACCAAATATACGGCTGCCTCTGGATGCTCGAACACATCCCTGATGCGCGCTGTCACGCGGGCCATGATATCATCGGCCCCGTAGCTGCGTACGAAGCCTTCGTTGGCGCGCGCAACAGCAGCCATGATTTCGGGGGCCGCACCAGATGCGTTGTCAGAGGTGAAAAACATCAGGGGGTTTCCTCGATGATATAGTCTTCCCAGTCTTCTTCGGGGACCTCAAACTCCGGGATCGTCCAGCCCTGTACCGATGCGCCTGCGTCATGCACCGACTGCGGATCACCGGTGATCAGGGGGTGCCATGCATACAGCGGTTTGCCTTCATGCAGCAGGCGGTAGGCGCAGGTGCGCGGCATCCAATAGGCGATTTTTGGCAGCGTTTTGGGCGACAGGCGCACGCAATCGGGCACGAATTGGTGCCTGATCGGGTATTGGGCGCAACGGCAAGACTCGTTGTCCAACAGGCGGCAGGCGATGCGGGTATAGGCGATTTCGCCGGTATCTTCATACTCAATCTTGTTCAGGCAGCACTTGCCGCAGCCGTCACATAGCGCCTCCCATTCGGTTTGGTTCATGTTCTTCAGGGGAACAGTTTCCCAGAATTTGGGGCGTTTCTTTTCGGTCATGGCAGGGCCATCAGAATTTCCCGCGCGCGGGTGCAGTCGGTGTTCATCTGGGCAAGTAGGCCGTGCAGGCCATCGAATTTCAGTTCCGGGCGCAGGTAATCGACAAAGGCGATGGACAGGTGCTGGCCGTACAGATCACCTGTGAAATCAAACAGATATGTTTCAAGGTTGGGTTGGTTGACGCCAAACATAGGCCGCACACCAAGGCTGGCTGCGCCCATGTAACTGCCCGCCTGCGGGCCAGTCAGCACGTCGGCGAAGACGGCATAAACCCCAAATCGCGGCAAATGAAGCCCGGCCACCGACATGTTAGCCGTCGGGTAGCCCAATTCGCGACCTCGCTTTTCACCGTGAATAACCTCGCCCTCAATGCGATGCCAATGGCCCAGCATTGCCTGCGCATCGCGCGGGCGGCCATCTGTCAGGGCTTTACGGATGGCGGTGGAGGAAATTTCGACGCCTGCCGATTTGACCAGATCGGCGATGGTGACCTTGAATCCATACGTATTGCCAAGGGCTTGCAGGTCGGATGCCTTGCCAGCGCGGGCTTTGCCAAAGCAGAAATCTGCGCCCACAACGACGTGCGACACTCCGAGGCCAGCTGCCAGAACGTCGCGGGCGAATTGGTCGGGGGTAAGGCTGGCAAGATCAGGCCCGAAGGGCAGCTCATACAGGTGTTCGACGCCCAGCTTGGCCAAGCGGTTGGCGCGGGCTTCGGCATTCATCAGGCGAAAGGGCGGAGAGGTTGGCGCGAAATATTCGCGGGGGTGGGGTTCGAAGGTCAGAATTCCCAACGGTGCGGTTCCACGGGCAAGATCAATCACCGAACGGTGGCCAAGATGCACGCCGTCAAAGTTGCCCATGGCAACCGATGCGCCGCGTGCGGTGTCTGCAAGCCCTTGCCAGTGTTGGTAAATCTGCATGCGTCCCCGGTGCCGGGGTGATGCCCCGCTAGTCGAACTTGCGGCTTGGCGCCAGAACCAGCGCCTCACCTTTCAGCACCACCGTATCGCCCACTGCGCAGTGGGTTTCAAGGGTCACCCGGCGTTTGGCGTGGTCGATCGCAGTCACCTTGACTTCGGCATAGACGGTATCGCCGGGGCGGACGGGGGCCATGAATTTAAGGCTTTGACCAAGATAGACCGCGCCGTGGCCGGGAAGCTGTTCACCGATGACGGCAGAAATCAACGCGGCGGTCAGCATGCCATGGGCAACGCGACCCTGAAAGATGGTGTCTTGCGCATAGGATTCGTCAAGGTGAACCGGGTTGTGATCGGTAGAAACCTCGGCAAAAAGGCTTATATCCCGGTCGGTTACGGTTTTTCGCAGATACCGGACCATGCCGATTTCGATGTCTTCAATGCAGATTGTGCCGCGTGGCATATTGTCTAACATCCTGCGAATCCTTGGATCGTGGCATCTTAAGGTTAGCAAATGCTGCGCTGCAGAGCAATCCACCTGCGCAATAATATTGCCGCAAGTGTTACAAATTAGGAACTTTATTAGGTATGCGAATTTTACTTAACGCAACTGACCCATGGCAAAGGTTGCAGAGATTTGTTTTGCATCCAGCCATTTTTCCAGCAAGTCTTTGTTTGGATTGGAAATATCCTGTCCAAACTGATCTGCTGCGATACCGCCGGTGATGAACAGCGTATCTATGCCCTCAGATTGGCCGCCTTGAATATCGGTTGTAATTCCATCGCCAATGCACAGAATTTGCGCCTCTTCTTCCCCCATCAGAGCCGCCAATCTGCGGCGGGCGAGGTCGTAAATCGGCGGGTGAGGCTTGCCGAAATAGAACACACGGCCCCCCATTTCTTCGTAGGCCTGCGCGATGGCCCCCGCGCAATAAAGCCGCGTGTCGCCATAATCTACAATGATATCGGGATTGGCGCATAGCATCGGCAAGTCCATGGTTTTGCTAAACAAAAGGGCAGCGCGGTAGTGGTCTGGTGTTTCCGTCAGGTCATCGGCAAGGCCGGTGCAGACGATGCCTTCGGCTTCTTCCAGTGTGGTGCGGATGATGGGTGGTTCTGCGGCAACGGTATCCAGCAGATCATCGGCAAAATCGGTAAAGAAAGGCTCATCCTTGGGCGCGCCGATATGGTGCACGCGGCGGCCCACGGCCCCGGTGATCAGCGCGTATTGCGCGGCGTCACCCGAGGTGACCACTTCATCCCACGCGTCGCGGGGCAGGCCCATGGCATCTAACTGGCTGACAACGCTGGGTTTTGGTCGGGGCGCGTTGGTTAGCAACACGACCTTGCCGCCTTTGGCGCGGAAGGCTTGCAGGGCGGCAACAGCGGCGGGAAACGGCGTTTTGCCATTGTGCAGGCAGCCCCAAAGATCACAAAACACGGCGTCGTAGCGGGTGGGAATTTTGGCAAGCGACGCGATAATCTGGGTCATGTTCGGCCTTTCGGGCTGTGTTTTACCCGTGCTTATCACGTGCTTTTTGCGTGCATACGCCAATTTGGGTGCCAAAGGTGGGCCGGGCGGATTATCGCCCGGCAATGGGATCAAAGTTTGAGGGCTGGGATGATCTGCTTTTTGCGGCTCATCACGCCGGGCAGCACCACGGTATCGCCCGATACTTTTACGCCAAAGGACGCCTCGGCCATTTGCTTGACCAGATCGTTGGGCACCAGCAGCGTCGCCTCTTCTTTCAAGATATCGACGACGAACAGCAGCACCTGATCAGCGCCGTCTTCAGCCGCGACACCGACCATAGACGCCATCAGCGATGCTTTCCGGTCCAGCACGGTTTTGGGCGATGTGGTTTCCAGCACCGACACGCGCAACTCTTTGCCCGCGACGTTGTATTCCTTGCTGTCCATACGCAGCAGTTCGGCGTCCGAGAATCGGGATACATCGGATTTGGCGGCGAACATGGCAGAGGCGAGTTCGCCGATATTCACGCCCAGATCAGCCGCCAGCTTTTCGGCAACGGCGCGGTCATGGTCGGTGGTGGTGGGGCTGCGGAATTCCAGTGTGTCCGACAGGATGCACGACAGCATGGCGCCTTTGATTTCGCGCGGAGCCTTTGCCAGATCATCGCCCATGATGTCGTGCATCACGGTGGCGGTGCAGGCCAGCGGGCGGATCACCACGTTGATCGGGGTTTTGGTTTTCAGACCGCCCACCAACATGTGATGGTCAATGATCGCCATGATGGTCGCATCATTGATCGAGGGCGGCAATTCGGCAGGGTTGTTGGTATCGACAATCACGACTTTATCATCAGCGGTCACATCGGCGATGATTTCAGGCTTGGCGAAACCCCAGTGCGCCAGCACAAAGGCGGCTTCGGTGTTTGGCTCGCCCAACAGCACAGGCTTGGCATCGCCGCCGCGAACGTTGGTCAGATACCAGGCCCAGATGATGGCGGATAGGGTGGCGTCGGTATCAGGTGATTTGTGGCCGAAAACGAGGGTGCTCATGGGGGGTGCCTTTGAATGGGTCGTGAATTTTGCCGCCTTATAGGTGGGGTGGCAGGCAATGTCACGGGGCGGTTGCGGGGGATTGAAACCAGTGCAGGACTGCGCTATTTGTCATACAAGTAAGACGTGTATGACACGTAAGATATGTAAGACAAACCAAAGGTGCCCCATGCTGTCTGTCAGATTGCCTGAAGATATCGAAGAACGGCTTGATGCGCTGGCGAAGGCCACTGGGCGCAGCAAGACCTATTATGTGCGCGCCGCGATTATGGCCAAGCTGGAAGACATGGAGGATATCTACATGGCCGAAGCGGTGATGGAACGGATCGCGAGCGGCGAGGAAAAGGTTTTGACGTCTGAGGAGTTCTGGCGTGGCATGGACGATTGAATATGCCCTGTCGTCACGCAAACCAATGGAACGGCTGGACCCAATGGTACGGCGAAGGATACGAGAGTTCTTAAGTGAGCGTATAGCTTTGTTGGACGACCCTCGTCAGTTAGGTGAAGCCCTACAGGGCACAAGGTTTACCGAGCTTTGGCGGTACCGTGTGGGAGATTACCGCATTCTGGCGGATATTCGCGATGAGGTTGTGACCGTCATTGTGGTTGGCGTCGGGCACCGGGGCGGTGTTTATCGGTAGGAAACGCCTTAGGATGCGCATTTATTGCGCCGCATTACCAATGCCGATTGGTGCGCAATAAATGCGCACCCTACGGAAACGTAAAGCGTTCCAACTTATAACCGTCGCGTTCCAACAGCGCCAACACGCCATCTTGGCCCGACAAGTGCAACGCCCCAAAGGCGGCGAAGGTGGGGCCCTGTTCGGCGGCGGCCTTGATCACCGGAATCCACGCGCGGTTGCGATTGGACATCAATGCTTCTTCCATGCGGGCAAATTCACCGTCGATCTGCGCGGGCGTGTAGCCGGGCACGTCAAGCGCCTGCTGGCGCATGAATTCCCAGATCAGCCGAGTGTCTTGCGAGAAATAGGTATCGGCGAGGGTAACGGAGAAATCTGTGCTGAACGCCTCTAAGACAAGTGTGCTTTTGATCATCGAAAGCTGGTCTTCGTTCGACATGCTGCCAAAGATGCCAAAGATCGTATCATAGGGTTCCAGCGCCATAATCGGCACGGCGGCGTCTGTTGCGGCATCTATCACCAGACCGTCCAGACCTTTTGATGATGCTGCCGTTGCCATGGCGCAGGGCGGAATACCAAGCACAGCGGCGACATACCAGGGTTGGAATTTCGCTGCCATGAACGGCGGGATACCGCGTGCACGCATGGCGGCGGCAAGGGCCTGCCAATCCGCCTCGGGCAGTTGTTCGGGCAGGGTGGGGCCGGTCATGATCATCATCGCGCCGGGATCACGGGCAAGATGCGCTTTCAAGGCAGCTTCTTCATCGGGGCCAGCCTCAACCAGAATGGTGGTCGCGGCTTTGATGAGTGGGGTCAGAGCGATCATTGTCGCGTCATGGCGTGGATCATCGAAATGATAGGTGCCGACAAGGGTTACGGTTTGATCCTTTTTTGTGGCGCGCCAGAAGTTTCCGATCGGGTATAGCACTTTTTGCGTGGTCGCATCCAGTGTGGCGCGGGCCGCAGGCGGCAGCGCGTCGATCAGATTTTGACCCACGCATTGTGCCTGTACAGGCACGACAAGGCAAAACAGGGCAGCGAGTGTGGCAAGGATGCGGATCATAGTGGCCTCAGCTAAGGGGTGTCATCAGACCGTGAGACTTGCACCCTATGAAGATGACAATTCGATGGCAAATCACCATTTACAAGGCGGGCACGGGCTTGACTCAGGGTGAAGGTTTGCCTATTTGAACCGCAGTTAGCACTCGTGTCGAATGAGTGCTAATCCTAATTAACCTGAAACCAAAAGGGAGTGTTTTCAGATGGCATTCAAACCGCTGCATGACCGCGTACTGGTGCGCCGCATTGAGGGCGAAGATAAAACCAAGGGCGGCCTGATCATTCCGGAAACCGCCAAGGAAAAGCCCGCAGAGGGCGAGATCATTTCCGTGGGCGAAGGCGCGCGCAAGGATTCGGGCGAGTTGATCGCACCGTCGGTTAAGGCTGGCGACCGGATTTTGTTCGGCAAATGGTCCGGCACCGAAGTGAAGGTTGGCGGTGAAGACCTGCTGATCATGAAGGAAAGCGATATCCTGGGAATCATTTCCTAAGGGTGATGGGCAGATTGCCCACCTTTCGTTTTCCACATTTAACCCATTCTAGGAGCAAGCAAAATGGCTGCTAAGGACGTCAAGTTCGATACCGATGCCCGCGACCGTATGTTGCGCGGCGTAAACATTCTTGCCGACGCTGTGAAAGTTACCCTTGGGCCAAAAGGCACCCAACAACGTTGCACTCCGACGCAGCGCCAACGATTTAATCCTCGCGGTCAATA
>JANOFE010000058.1:0-2631 GCA_031413495.1 Pseudorhodobacter sp.
GTAGGTGAACAGGCGGGAGATGGATGCTTCGACTTCCTCTTGGCCCGGTTTTCCGGTGAGGTCTTGGAGTCGCTGGGCGAATTCGGGGGCGCGGGCGGAGAGGTTTTCGGCGATGTAGAACAGGATCTGTGCCCGGCTGTGCGAGGTGGTTTTGGCCCAGCCTTTGGCGGCATGGGCGGCTTCAACCGCGTTGCGGATGTCTTTGCGGTTGCTGATGCCGGTGTGGCCGAGGAGTTTGCCCTTTGGCGACCAGACGGCGCGGGAATAGCCGCCATCGGGGCGGGTTTGTTTGCCGCCGATGAAGAGTTTGGCGGTGCGGTCTAATCCATGGGTTTCGGGGTTTGCGGGTTCTGGGAAGGCGGTGATAGGTTTCAGGGGTTTGGTTGTGCTGGCGGGTTTGAGGTAGGCTTGCAGCCCTTCCCAGCCGCCTTCGCGCCCGAAACCGGATTCGCGCACGCCGCCGAAACCAGCGGCGGCATCGAACAGGTTGGTGGCGTTGACCCAGACCACGCCGGATTTGATTTTGGGCGCTATGTCGAGGGCGAGGTTGATGTTTTCGGTCCAGACGGTGGCCGCAAGGCCGTAGCGGGTGTTGTTGGCCAGTTCTACCGCCTCGGTCGGGGTGCGGAAGGTCATGGAAACGAGGACGGGGCCGAAGATTTCTTCCTGCATCAGGGTGGAGGCGGCGGAAAGGCCGGTGATCAGAGTTGGGGCGTAATAGCAGCCAGCGGGCAGGGGGCTGGCGGCAGTGTAATGGGTGCCTTCCGGGTTGGCTTTGATCAGGGCGGTGATGGCGGCGAGTTGGGTGGGGTCAACCACTGCGCCGACGTCGATGCATTTATCCAAGGGGTCGCCGATGCGCAGACCGTCCATCCGGCGTTTGAGTTTTTCGTAGAATTTGGGGGCAATGCCTTCTTGCACCAGAAGGCGGGAACCGGCGCAGCACACCTCGCCCTGGTTGAACCAGATCGCATCGACGAGGCCTTCGACGGCACTATCAAGATCAGCATCATCGAACACGATGTAGGGGGATTTGCCGCCTAATTCTAGGGTAAGGGCTTTGCCGGTGCCTGCGGTGGCTTGCCTTATTTTGCGGCCTACGGCGGTAGATCCCGTGAACGCGATTTTGTTGATGCCCGCGTGGTTGACGATGTGCTCGCCGGTGGAGCCATCGCCGGTGACGATGTTCAGCACACCTTTGGGAAGACCCGCCTCGCGGCTGAGGTCGGCGAACAGGAGGGCGGTGAGGGGGGTGTATTCTGCGGGTTTCAGGACCACGGTGTTGCCTGCGGCAAGGGCGGGGGCGACTTTCCATGCGAGCATCAGCAGGGGGAAGTTCCACGGAATGACCGCACCGCAGACGCCGAGGGGGGCCATATTGGGCATCTCGGACGACAGCAATTGGGCGAGGCCCGCGTGGTAGTAGAAGTGGCGGGCGACCAATGGCACGTCAATATCGCGGCTTTCGCGGATGGGTTTGCCGTTGTCGAGGGTTTCAAGGACGGCGAACAAGCGCGACTGTTTCTGGATCATCCGGGCAAGGGCATAGAGGTGTTTGGCGCGTTGATGGCCCGTCAGGCGTGCCCATTTGGGCTGGGCGCGGCGGGCGGCGGCGACTGCGGCATCAACTTGGGCTTGGGTGCCCATGGTTATGTCGGCGAGTTTGGTACCGGTGGCGGGGTTGGTGGTTTGAAAAGTTTCACCTGAGGTGGTGAAGCTGCCGTCGATGAAATGGCCGAATTTTGCGCCGTGCTTGGCGATCCAAGCCAAGGCCTCGGCGCTGGATTCTGGCGCGGGGCCATAGGACATGGTGTCGAAAATTTCTTTGATGGTCATGGCCGTGGTCCTTTGCCTGCGCGGATCGGCAGCAGTTCAGCGGGTTTTGCGCCTCCCCTCCCCCGTGTGGGGAGGGGTTGGGGGAGAGGGGCTGTTGTGGCGGATGCGCCCCCCCACCCTAACCCTCCCCCACGCGGGGGGAGGGAAGCCCCAGTTCTGGTAGGGTCGCTGAGGTGGGTCATCCGTTACCCCATCGCGTGGCGGTTGGCGGCTGAATAGTGGCCGGTCAAGTGGTGTTCCAGCTGGCGTTCAATATCGCCCAGAAGGGAGGATGCGCCGAAGCGGAACAGGTCGGGTTGCAGCCATGGCAGGCCAAGTTCATCCTTCATCATGGACATATAGACCAGCGCGTCTTTGGCCTTTGCGATGCCGCCTGCGGGTTTGTAGCCGACTTTTATGCCGGTGCGATCTTGGTAATCGCGGATGGCGCGGATCATGGTCAGGGTGACGGGCAGGGTGGCATTGACGCCTTCTTTGCCAGTGGAGGTTTTGATGAAATCGGCGCCCGCCATCATGCAGATCAGCGATGCGCGGGCGACGTTGCGCAGGGTGCCTAACTCGCCTGTGGCAAGGATGGCTTTGACATGGGCATCGCCACAGGCGGCGCGCATTTGGGCCATTTCATCATAAAGCGCCTGCCAGTTTTGCGTCAGCACATGGCGGCGGGAGATGACGATGTCGATCTCAGCCGCCCCGGCGGCGACGCTTTCGCCGATTTCCGCGATGCGTAGGTGCAGGGGGGACAGGCCAGCGGGGAAGCCGGTGGAAACGGCGGCGACGGGAATGTTGCTGCCT
>JANOFE010000059.1:0-8756 GCA_031413495.1 Pseudorhodobacter sp.
CTTCAATGGCAACGGCGAAATGACCGGCCTTCCATGGCTCGCAGAGCAAGGCCTGCTCGGCGCGCCGATCGGGATCACCAACACCTACCAGGTCGGAATCGTCCGTGACGCCATCACCGCCATTGCGGTTCGCGATGGCGCTTCCCAGGCCTTTCATCTGCCTGTTGTCGCCGAAACCTACGATGGCTGGCTCAGCGATATCCAGGCGTTCACCCTGACGCAGGAGCACGCGCTTGCTGCGTTCGACAGCGCGGTCGGCGGCTGCGCGATCGCCGAAGGCAATGTCGGTGGCGGCACCGGCATGATCTGTCACGAGTTCAAAGGCGGGACCGGCACTGCATCGCGCGTCGTCATCGAGAATGGAGAGCGCTATACGGTCGGCGCGTTGGTGCAGGCGAACTATGGCGCGCGGCATCTGCTGCGCGTCGATGGCGTGCCCGTCGGTCGCGAGATCGGACCAGACGTGGTACCGGCGCATCGCTCGGGTAGAAGCGCAGCCCCTCCTCAGACGACGGAAGGTTCCATCATCGTCGTTCTGGCGACCGATGCGCCTCTCATTCCGCTCCAATGCCAACGACTTGCCCGCCGAGCGACAACGGGGCTCGCCTGGGTCGGCGGTATCGGCGCGCGATGACTTTGTGCGGTTCGCGCAACTCGGTCATGGTGGCGATATGGGGGGTTAGCAGGCGTGTCATGGGATGTATCCTGTGATGTGTAATGGAATGTATATTGTAATGGGGGAAATTACAAGGGTGAACGGCGGCCTCTCGCCTAGGCGCGGGGCTAAAACAGTTCAATGGACTGTTTTCAGCCGCGAACGCCCGAGTACGCTTGCGAGGGCTTGGGGTTGGCGAGGGGCGCTTTCTAGGCTCGCCGCCCGCACCATGCCGGGGTGCAAAGCTGATCGCGCCCGGACCGACGGGGCACTTGGGGTGCGACGAGAGGCGCGCCCGCCCCGTGGGGGCGGTTCGGGCGCGGTCAGATTTGCTTTGGGCAAATCCGACAAGGCGGGGGTAGTGGACGAGCCTGCCCTTGCTGCAATAAACACATCCGTGATCCCCGCAATTATGACGCGCATCTGCTGTAGTGTTGGTTGAACCCGGTGAAACACGGGTTTGTGGAGCAGCCCGAGGAGTGGCCGTATTCATCGTATCGGCGGGATCGGGGTGCGGAGGTCGGGGCGTGCCCCGACATGTGCGGTGGTTGGGGTGGGGGAGAGTAGGGGCTGGCCCCGACTTAGGGGCGTTTGATTAAGACTTCTTCCAAGTCTGAAACTTCTTTCTCGCAATCTTGAATTTGGATGTTATTTGGCCATCAAGGTATCTAGATGAATCAAGAATAGAACCTGATAGCTCTCCCAGCAAATCTAGATCAACATGAACACGCTTTCCGGTCGAAGGTGAAATGCGACCAAGAGCTTGCGTTCGATCAATAAATATTCGATTTACATAGCCTCGATTGTGCGAATTAATATTCCTAACTTCAATAATATAAAGCACATTTAGTCTAGTCTGTTCGTCCTTATAAAGTGAAACACCAAGGTTTGACTGAAGGTATTTTTCAATTGCATTAAGGCCACCATAAGAAAGAGTATTAACCTTCCGTTCAACAAGGTATTCTAAGAGTTCTTTGCGCGAAGAGAAGTCCAAAATTTCTTCTACCTTTATGGTCTCACTTGAACGGATTGCGTCTGGAACCCGTTTGAGTGCAGCTTGAATTGAAGATGAAATAAAGGTCAAGTAGGAGTCGACTATAGTGTTCACAAGATTTCTGGAGGTATACCAAGCGTACTTTTGAATGTGTTTAGAGGCAGGATTCGGGTTCTGTTTTCTTTTTTCATATCGAGATTGATCAACAGCGCTTCCTCCTTCTGCAAGAACCTTCGCCGCATTTAGCGATACCTGATCCGCTGCCGAGGCTAGGTGAACCATAAAGAAGAATGCATCGAGTGTGCTTTGGTAGTCGTTAAATAGGTTGTAAAGTTGTTTGCTGCAGAGTTCATTCGGAGAAACAAAAGTAATAATGAGCCGATCAACTCCTTCGGCTTCTAACTTAATTTTTTCACTATTCTCGACCATATCATTCATAAGGCTCCCCTCCACTCAGCCTACCACCCCCTCAAACTCGCGCCATTCGCCTTTGCTCATGCCGCTCGTCTCCTGCGTCACCACCTCGCCTTTCAGCATCCGCCGCACGCAGTCCACCGCTTTCGACGACAGCGTCACGCCGCCCATGCGGTAATCCTCGAACGCTCCGAACGCCAGCGGCACCCAGTCGGCGACCACCTTTGCAATCGCCTCCGCATACACCCGGATTTCGTATTGGGCGTGGGGGTCGGCGCGCAGGCGCAGGAAGTGGAAGAGGTTGTGCAGATCGACCTTCCAATACCACTGGGTGTAGATGTTGGCGGGCAGGTTCATGCGGGCGAGTTCGCGGGCCAGGCCCTGCTGGCCGTCTTGGGAAAGCATCGCCTCATAATGGTCATAGGCGCGGTTGGCGTCGGATTTTAGCAGCTCCAGCACGCGGGCGGATTCTTCGCCGGACAGCACCTCACCCCGGCCTTGGTTGTTGACCACGGACTGGGCGGCGAGGTGTTCGGGGGCGGGAATGTAGAACTCCCGGTCCAGAATCGAGTAGCGGGCGGAGTATTCGTTGACGTTGGCGGTGCGGTGCCGGATCCACTGGCGGGCCACAAAAACCGGCAGTTTGACGTGCAGCTTGATCTCGCACATCTCGAACGGGGTGGAATGCCAGTGGCGCATCAGATAGCGGATCAGGCCTTCGTCATTTTGCACATGTTTGGTGCCAGCGCCGTAGCTGACCCGCGCGGCCTGCACGATGGCAGCATCGTCGCCCATATAGTCGATCAGCCGGATGAAGCCGTGATCAAGGATCGGGTAGGCGGTGTAAAGGTGACGCTCCGCGCCTTCCGAAGTGGCGCGCAAAGTGGTGCGCGGGGTTGCGCGGGCGGCGTCAATTTCGGCCTGTTGGTCTGCGGTTATCGGCATGGGAACCTCATCTGCGAATCCGGTGGGCCCCACGGGTGGGGTATGCACTTGTGCGATTATACGAGATATGGGTGTGCTGCGGCAAGGGTTGGCTATACCCGCCGCTATGCTAGTTTGAGCGTCGAAAGCGAGGTGAGCCATGCAAGTGAAGTATCTACATACGATGGTGCGGGTGTTGGATCTAGAAAAATCCATTGCGTTTTACAAGCTGCTGGGGCTGGAGGAGACACGGCGCAGCGAGAGCGAAGGCGGGCGGTTTACGCTGGTGTTCATGGCGGCCCCGGGGCAGCCGGACTGCCCGGTGGAACTGACCTATAACTGGGATGGTGACGCAGGCCTGCCATCGGACGCACGGCATTTCGGCCATTTGGCCTACGGCGTCGGCGATATTTACGCGGCTTGCGCGCATTTGCAGGCGCATGGCGTGCTGATCAACCGGCCCCCGCGCGACGGGCGGATGGCGTTTGTACGCAGCCCCGACAATGTGTCGATCGAGTTGTTGCAAATTGGCGAAGCTTTGGCGCCGGCAGAGCCATGGCTATCGATGGGGAATACCGGGCATTGGTGATCTTAGCTTAGGCTTGCCTCCGGCGGGAGTATTTTTGCGAAAAGGAAGCCGCTAGAGGACGCGCCAGTGGGACATGGTGTCGGGGCCGATTTGGCGAGTGTTGATCAGGCTTAGCGCGGGGAGGGCATTGAGCGGCGCATTGGGGAGTGCGGCGAGGGCCGGGTGACCCGATGCGCCAATCAGTTTGCCTGCGGTGAAGGTAATCATGTCGTCGATGAGGTGATCGCGGATCAGCGCGGCGGCGAGGGTTGCCCCGCCCTCGCAGAAGATGCGGGTGAGGCCGAGGGTGGCCAAGCGTTGCAGGGCGTCGGTCAGGTTGACCTGAGCGTTGTCCGATTTGCATTCGATCAGGGTAGCCCCGGCGTTTGCCCATGCAGCGCGGGCTTCAGGTGGGGCTTGATCGGTGTGACATAGCCAAACTGGCGATTGCTTGGCGGTTTGGCCAAGGCGGCTTGACGGGCTGTGCGACAGCCGCGCATCAATGACGATGCGGATGGGTTGGTGGGCTGCCCCCATATCGCGCACGGTCAGATCGGGGTCGTCGGCGCGTGCAGTGCCCGCACCGATCAGCACGGCGTCATGGGAAAGGCGCAGGGCGTGAACCGCGCGTCGGGATTGCGGGCTGGTGATCCAGCGGGATTGGCCCATGCTGGTGGCAATGCGGCCATCTAGCGAGGTTGCCAGTTTCAAAGTAACAAGGGGCAAACTTTGGGTGACGCGTTTCAGGAAACCTGCATTGGCGGCGCGGGCTTCGTCCGACAGCATATTTTCGGTGACCACAATGCCAGCGCTGCGCAGCATGACGTGGCCCTTGCCCGCAACACGGGGGTCAGGATCTGTGATCGCAGTGACGACACGTGCAACACCAGCGGCAATCAGCGCCTCGGCGCAGGGCCCGGTTTTTCCGAGATGCGCACAGGGTTCTAAACTGACATAGGCTGTGGCCCCGCGTGCGTGCGACCCGGCTTGGTCCAGCGCCATCGCCTCGGCATGGGGCCGACCACCAGGTTGGGTCCACCCTCGGCCCACAATGCGGGTGCCGTTCACAATCACGCACCCAACGGCGGGGTTGGGCCATGTGCGCCCTAAGCCGCGTTGGCCCAGGCTAAGCGCATGGGCCATGTGCTTGGTGTCGTCGGGTGTCACTCGTCCGTGCTGCTGGGGGGGCGCAGCTCTGACACAAACCGATCGAAATCATCTGCCGCCTGGAAGTTCTTGTAAACGCTGGCAAAGCGCACGTAGCCGACGGTGTCGATGCGGGCGAGGGATTCCATCACAATCTCGCCAATCACTTTTGACGAAATGTCAGTATCGCCAAGGCTTTCCAACCGGCGCACGATGCCGGAAATCATCTGGTCAATGCGTTCGGGATCAATCGGGCGTTTCTGCATGGCGATGCGGATCGAGCGTTCAAGTTTGCTGCGGTCAAAATCTTCGCGCTTTCCAGACGACTTGATCACCACCAGATCACGCAACTGTACCCGTTCATAGGTAGTAAAGCGGCCGCCACAAGCCGGGCAAAAGCGGCGGCGGCGGATCGACACGTGATCTTCCGCCGGACGGCTGTCTTTTACCTGTGTATCAATATTTCCGCAAAATGGGCAGCGCATTGGCCGTCCCCCCTTATTGTTCGTGTCCTGCCTCGGATGCGGGGTTGATCCCACGCTTACATACAAGACTATAGGGGGTGCTCCTATGGTTCGGGTAGGGGAAAGTAGCTGCCACAGCATATGGGGGCGGCACTGTGGCTTTGGCGACTCAGGGGGATGACGCGGCTGTGATCATCGGGTTTGCAGAATCGCGCTATGTTGGGGGTTCCCCAAGCAACAGGAGACGATCATGACCCGCATGACAGCCAAGGATTTCGCGCCAGAGCTGCTGGAACTTTACGATTTCTACGCCCATGGCCGGATCACCAAGCGTGAATTTCTGGACCGCGCGGGCAAGTTTGCCGTCGGCGGCCTGACGGCGGTCGCCATTCTGGGGATGATGAGCCCCGATTATGCAATGGCCGAACAGGTGTCTTTCAATGACCCGGAAATACTAGGTGAATATGTGACGTATCCCAGCCCGAACGGCCATGGCGAAGTGCGCGCCTACCGGGTGCAGCCGTTGGCAGCCACAGGTCCCCTTCCCGCCGTGGTTGTGGTGCATGAAAATCGCGGCCTGAACCCCTATATCGAGGATGTAACGCGGCGATTGGCAAAAGCTGGTTTTTTGGCTTTCGCGCCGGACGGACTGACATCCGTCGGCGGCTATCCCGGCAATGATGAAAAGGGACGCGAGCTGCAATCAACGGTCGATGGCACCAAGTTGATGAATGATTTCTTTGCCGCAGTAGAGTTTTTGATGACCGATCCCGGGTCAACAGGCCGCGTTGGCATCACCGGGTTCTGCTATGGTGGTGGCGTTGCCAACGCCGCCGCTGTGGCCTACCCCGAGCTGGGCGCGGCAGTGCCATTTTATGGTCGGCAGGCCGATGCCGCCGATGTGCCAAAGATCAAATCGCCGCTGCTGATCCATTATGGCGAGTTGGACACCCGCGTGAATGAAGGCTGGCCCGCTTTCGAGGCAGCCCTGAAGGCGGCAGGAACCCGCTATGAAGCGTTCATCTATGCAGGCGCAAACCACGGCTTCCACAATGACAGCACCCCCCGCTATGACGAGGCGGCGGCAGAGCTCGCCTGGGAAAGGACCGTGGCGTTTTTTAAGGCAAATTTGGTTTAGGTCCGACTTTGCCCCGCTGTTGATTGATCTGACGGCAGGGGCATTGCCTTTCGCCCCTGCAACATACTCACAATTTTTCCCCGTTCGGACCCTTCATTTCCTGCTAGTCTTTCAAGATGAGGCGCCGCACCAAATGCAATCAAGGAGAGACACTATGACCATAGCCCGCGTGACCGAACTGTCGTCAACCTCGAACAAAAGCTTTCAGGATGCCGTGGAAAAGGGCGTAAAACGCGCCTCCAAAACCCTGCGCAATGTAACCGGCGCTTGGGTAAAAGAGCATAAGGTCGCCGTTTCTGACGGCAAAATCACCAGCTATCAGGTCAATATGATGGTGACGTTTGTGCTGGAAGACTAAGGCAAAAGAGGTCCGGCAATCGCGACACTTGCCGGGGCAACAATCTGGGATGAGACTATCTGAAATCCGCCAAGTAGCCCAGATAGACCCATCCGCTTTTCACCATTTATCCCTGATTTTCATGTCTAAAAACCTTGTAAGCTTTTGATTATATTGGCGGACCCAGAAGGATTCGAACCCTCGACCTGCCGATTAGAAGTCGGCTGCTCTATCCAGCTGAGCTATGGATCCCACAGGTTTGGCATACCACCGTCAATCCAACAGGTGCCAACCCTACGCCGAGACGGGATAATGCGCATTGGCTGATTATTCAAGGACGCATCCGCTCGGAGGGAGTTATCAGACTGTGTTTGCACTGAACGGTGCCTTAGCAGTTGATCCGCCCGCGCATTTCGCCAGAATCGCCTTGCAGGGTGGCTTCGACCAGATCACAGCCGGTCAATTCCGGGATCAGCTCGATCATGTCTTTCCGAATACCTTGATGCTCACCGCGTCTGGCATAGCCGAGGCGGATGATTTCAAACGTCTTTTCCTTTTTAAAAACAACGTATTGGCGGCCGTTTCGGGTGGCCTCTATGCGGTCCGCCCCCATCATCAACGGGGTGGGTTGCGCACCGCATGCGGCGAGGAAGATCAGGGGGATGAGGCGTTTCATTTGGGCAGATTGGTGGGGTTTCGTTAAAGTTTAGTTAACAACTGCCGTGCTGCAATCCGTGCTTTATCTGTGCTTTATCCGTGCATACGCGGGTGCTGCAGGTTTGGCGGGCAGGATGGGGTTGAAAAACGTACAAATCTGACATATTGTAATAAATGTAACAATCGTACAAATTGGACAAAACACCATGATTGCTCAATCGGTTTCTGAAACCCGTGAAAATCTGTCGGACTTGCTGAGCAAAGTGCAACATGCCGGGGAACGTATACTGATCCATCGGCATGGCAAACCTGTCGCGGTGATCGTTTCTTCTGACGAGCACGCGTTTCTGGAAGATTGCGAGAATCTTTACTGGGCCCCAATCGCCGAAGCGGCATATCAAGACTATCTCAAAAATCCCGGTGCCGCTCGCACGATTGAAGAGATCATGGCCGACGACGCGGATGTGAAAGCGGCTGAATGACGCGCTACACGGTTCGGGTAGATACGGCTGCTGAAAAGCAACTTGCCGCCGTGCGCGACCGTATCCTGAAGACCCGATTGACGCTGGCCATTGCCCGGCTTGGCGACGATCCGCGCCCACCCGGCGTCAAGAAAATGGCCGGGACAGACGAGTTCTGGCGCATTCGCGTTGGGGATTGGCGGATCATATATCGCGTCGAGGATGTGCAGTTGCTGGTGTTGGTGATCAAGATGGCATCAAGGGGTGGCGTATATCGGTAAGATGGGGCGTGCCTGTTCGGGGGGGAGGAGAGCCGGGGCAGGCCCTGACCTACAGGCGAAGGGAACCATTGTTGGTGTCTCGCGTTAACCTCCCGAAACCCCACGGAGAGACCGCAATGAAATACCTGACCCTTTTGCCGCTGCTGGCGCTGATGATCCTGTCCGCCTGCGAAACCGTTCAAGGGGCGGGACGTGATATTGAAACCGTGGGTGAGGTGATCACCGAGGAATCGCAAGACGTGCAAGCCGGGAATTGATCCGAATCTCCAACCGAAAGGCAACGCTATGCAAAAGATGATTCTGGCCGTTTTGGCTTTGGTAACGGCGGCGGCGGCCATCTCCGGCTGCGCACCCCTGCTGATCGGCGGCGGTGCGGCTGTGGTCGCCGATGAAGCGATCGAGCAGGATCAGGGCGGCGACGGGTTGTTCTGATATTGAATTCGGCCGCGTATCGCGCCGGATACCCCTTCGCGCCTGACTCATTCATCATTTGAGGAAATGGTCAGCCCGCCGGGGGCAGAGTGCGGGTTTGCATTGCCTGTAACCCCACGCAGCATAGGGTGCGCATTTCGGTGCGCACCCTGTGTGGTTTTGGCTTGGGCGAAAAGTGCCACGCGAATAGGAAGTGACCGTAGGTCGGGGCGGGCCCCGACCTTTGCGCAGAGTAGGGGCACGCCCCGACCGACTTTCCCCGCCACAGAACAAACTCAAACAAGG